>JAYNUL010000021.1:14804-16967 GCA_038281125.1 Fidelibacterota bacterium
AAACTACAAAGTATTTGGCCAACCATAATGTGGGCTTCTTGTATTCGCTGGGTATCCTCACTGGGAACATTAATGGTTATTCCAGAGATACCATTCATTTTTCCGCCAGATTTTCCAGTAAATAAAATGGTCGATAATCCTTTATATTGTGCCTGTTTGATTGCAGCATGCACATTCTCAGAATTACCACTTGTTGAAATACCAATCAACACGTCTCCATTATTGCCTATGCCCTGTACCTGTCTTGAGAAAATTGATTCAAAATCTGTGTCATTTGACCAAGCAGTTATGAATGAACTATCCGTTGTCAAAGCAATAGACGGGATAGGTTTGCGTTCATGGCTTATCATTCCTCCCATTAGTTCTGTTGCCAAGTGCTGTGCATCTGCTGCACTACCACCATTTCCACACCAAAGTATTTTCCCACCATTCCGTATTGAATCTATCATAAGCGATGCTGCTGAGTTAATATCATCTGTACAATATTCAATCATGGCTTCCTTGACTAAAATACTATCTGAAATTTGTTTTTTTATTTTTTCTATCATACTGATCCTGCATGTATAGCATCTGTAAAATTTTTTATATGTCCAGGGTCCTTCTCAATGACTGTACCCGTTACAACCATTGATGCACCGGCATCTACAGCTGATTTTGCAATGTCTGGAGTATTGATACCCCCTCCAACAATTATAGGAATATTTATTGCTCTATTTACCGCTTTTATTATTGAGGTAGAGACTGGATCTTTTGCTCCACTTCCCGCTTCAAGATAAATGAATTTCATACCTAAATATTGACCTGCAAGTGCATGCGCAACAATTATATCTTTTCTATGCATCGGAAGAGGTCTTGTCCCACTAATGAATTCCACAGTACTACCAGCTCCCCCATCAATAAGTATATATCCTGTAGGTATGGTTTCAATATCTAGGTCTTTAACTATTGGAGCCGCTAATACTTGCTCACCGATCAGATAGTGTGGATTTCTACCAGATATAACCGACATGAACAGCATTGCATCGTAATATGAGTTTAACTGTCCAACACCCCCAGGAAAAAGTATTACAGGAATTTTGGATATTGATTTAATCTTTTTGACTCTTTTTTCACAACCAGCGTCCATCATTAAACTTCCACCAACAAGTAAAGCATCAACTCCCGAATCATTTGCAATTTTTACCCTTTCTTCTAATGATTCTTCATATCTTTTATCGGGATCTATCAATAAAATATGAGCAGCTCCTTTTTCCTTTATGGTTTTGATTAGACTAGTGAAAATCAAATTTTACCCAACAAGTTTTTCATATGAAAGGTGGTCCATTAGTTCATCTTTTTCACCCGGATTATTTGGATCAATTTTTATTAACCATCCATTGCCATATGGATCACTATTTACAAGATCTGGACTGTTTTCTAGTTCATCATTCAATTCTACAACCTTGCCAGACAAAGGAGAATACAGTTCAGATACAGTTTTGACAGCTTCTACTTCACCAAACACATCGCCCGCAGAGAATTCTTGCCCAACCTCTGGGAATTCAAGGAAAATGACGTCTCCTAACTGACTTTGAGCATAATCTGTAATACCAATTATTACTTTCCCATCTTTAAACTCCGCCCATTCATGTTCTTTAGTGTAATATAAATGTTCTGGATTTTTCATTATTTTTCTTGTTCCTCTTCATCTTTTGTTTCGTAGTTAAATGTTTCTAAAAAACTTGTATCAAAGATACCTTTCCTAAACACTTCATCTTTCATTATTGCCATTTGATATGGAATAGTAGTTTTTGGGCCCTCAATTATGGTCTCCTCAAGCGCTCGTTGCATTCTGATAATGGCTCGATCTCTATTCTTCGCATGAACAATAATTTTACCTATCATAGAGTCATAATATGTTGGGATAACATAACCAGCATATGCATGAGAATCTACTCTTACCCCTTTTCCACCAGGCATATGAAAATTTTTAATTTTTCCAGGAAAAGGCATGAAATCTTTTGACGGATCTTCGGCATTAATTCTGCATTCTATTGAGTGACCTCTAAGTTGAAAATTTTCTATGGATGGGCAAACTTCTCCAGCGTGCATTTTTATCTGCTGCTTTATTAAATCTATACCCGTTACCATTTCAGTTACTGGGTGCTCTACCTGAATTCGAGT
>JAYNUL010000021.1:17067-18748 GCA_038281125.1 Fidelibacterota bacterium
TTTGCTTTTGCTTTATTCCCCATCGAGTCAATGATGTCAGGGCTTGGACCAAGAAAGGCAAAGCCATTCTCTTTACAAATTTTTGAAAACTGTGCACTCTCAGATAAAAATCCATATCCAGGGTGAATAGCATCAGCACCGGTAATTTCACCTGCAGCAATGATTCTTGGAATATTTAGATAACTATCTATGCTCTGAGGAGGACCTATACATACAGCTTCATCTGCAAATTTGACATGGAGAGAAAGTTCATCTACTGTAGAATATACGGCAACAGTTTTTATATCTAGTTCATGACAAGCTCTAATAACTCTAAGAGCTATTTCTCCTCTATTAGCAATGAGAACCTTTTTAAACATTTTTTATAATCTAAGAGGGCTTAATTACAAACAAAGGTTGGTTATATTCGACTGGATCTCCATTATTAACGTTTACTTTCATAACTGTTCCATCAAATTCTGATTCTATTTCATTCATTATTTTCATTGCCTCTATAATGCAGAGAACCTGACCTTTTTTTACGACATCCCCCTTTGATACAAATGGTTCGTCTTCTGGAGTTGGAGCAGAATAAAAAGTTCCTGGCATGGGTGAAAGTTGATCTTCGCCGTCAAAACTTTCATTGTCATCTGATGCTAGGGTGTTTTCTGATTCTACGGGGTTTGGATTTGATTGTACAGCATTTTGGGTAGCTTCTTCTGAAGCTAAACCTGAACTTTCTTGAACAACAACACTTGCCTGCTTAGAAACCCGATATTTTCTTCCCCAAAAATTGACTTCAATCTCATTTACATCAGAATTTTCTAATATGTAGATGATTTCTTTTAACTTGTCCTGCCACATAAATTCTCCCTATAGAATTAGTCTTTGGAGCGCTCCACATAATCTCCAGTACGAGTATCAATTCTTAATTTGTCTTCTTCATTAATGAAAAGAGGCACATTTAAGGTGTAACCAGTTTCTACAGTTGCTGGCTTTGTTGCTCCAGTTGCTGTATTACCCTTAAAACCTGGTTCAGTTTCGGTAACCTCTAAAACTACATGGGAAGGTAACCTAATATCCAATACCTCATTACCATCAAATAATAAATCAACGTTCAATCCAGCTGTTAAAAAGTTTTGGACGTCCCCCACAGAGTCATTGGCAACTGATAATTGGTCGTAAGTATCGTTATCCATAAAAACAAGTGAATCATTATCTGAATAAAGAAATTGCATTCCCTTAGCTTCAACTCGAATGAACTCCAACTTGTGCCCAGAATTAAATGTCTCATCAATTATTTTTCCAGATTGAATATCTTTCAACTTGGTCCTCACAAAAGCTCCGCCCTTGCCTGGCTTCACATGTTGAAATTCGATTACTTTCATTCTTTTTGATTTATGTAATATTACAGCACCATTACGTATATCTGCCGTTGTGGCCATTTAATATCCTTTTTGTTTGAATTAATTTACTAAAATTATTTGAGAGGAATATCTGTTGAAATCAAAGGATTGCTCTAAAGTATACCTCATATTAATTGAATAATTTCTTCTATTTCTTTTTTATCTTGAATCATTTTTTCCGGTATTGGAGCATGTCGAGCATACTTTACCTGGTCTGACTTTTTTAAGAAATTGATAATTTTAATAAAATTTTCTTCTTCAAATTGAAAAATTTCAATTGCATTTTCTATCTCTTC
>JAYNUL010000022.1:0-9225 GCA_038281125.1 Fidelibacterota bacterium
TTTGGCGAAGGTTTCTTCCGTAGTCTTCCAGTCACTGTTCCAGAGGCAAATGTTACCTATGATGCTTTTTTATATGGTGATTATCTATGGACTGCTAGTTGGGCAGGAGGATTAAGAAGGTTCCATTTAGATAATCAAAATTGGGAAGTCATTCCAATGCCGATGGATCAGCAGGACTCCCTATCATTTTGTTCTGGTTTTGATGAAACCGATGATTTAGGGAGAAATATATTACCAGGGTATTACCTTAACCCAAGAGATCCTGCAGATGGTGGTAACCATAATCACAAGGCATTTTCAGTATTGGTCAATGGTGACACAATATGGGCAGGAACTGCGAACGGAATAAATCGGGGAATAATTATAAATGAGTGGCAAGAGGTTACACCAGGAAATTTCCAACTGTTTAATTGTATTGAGTGGGTACACTATACCTATCAAAATGCAGATCTTTCAGGCAATTTTGTAGTTGGCTTAACTAAACAATTCTGGAACGGAGGAACAACTATATGGGCAGCTACAATGAATGCTGACACTCCAGGAGAAGTTCGTGGGCTAAGTTATACGCGAGATGGGGGACTAACTTGGAAAACCACACTGTTGGGTGAAAGGATTTATAATATTACTGCTAAAGATTCCCTGGTGCTTGCCTCAAGTCAGTCAGGCTTGTGGAAAAGCTTTGATGGAGAAAATTGGGCTCTATACAACCCAGCTATTGACACAACATTCATGGCACAGAGTGAAATACTGACAGATATTGTTTATACGTCTGTTATTGATGATAGAAAAGAAGATGTTTCAAGCCTCTGGGTGGGGACATCTGATGGCGCAGCTCTTTCAACAGACTTGCAAGGTTCCAGCTGGACTATATTTCAAACAGAATATGATTCAACTGAATTTTATGCCTATCCAAATCCATTTTCGCCTTTAAACCATAATCAAATGGGAAATGAGGGTTATGTGCGTTTCCATACTGGGACCATCATTAATTCTCAGGTTGAGTTAGATATTTTTAATTTTGCAATGGAAAAAGTATTCCAAACTAACTTCGATCTTAATGCTTATGATGGTGCCTTAAAATGGAATGGGCGGGATATGAATGGTATACTTGTGGATAATGGTGTTTACTTTATTAGAATGAAATACGCTCCTTCAGTAGATAGGAGCCCTCAGTATTTCTGGGATAAGCTGATAGTTGTTAAATAATGAAGAAGATCTTTATTTATAAAATAATGGTTGTCTCGATTATGTTTTCACAAGATTGGGGAGGGCAATCAGGAAGTTTTTTAAGAATGGGAATGACAGCTAGATCTCTTGCGATGGGTGGAGGTTTTACCGCTGAATTAGATCAAAATTTCCCGGTGTTCCATAACCCAGCATGGTCTGCATTTTTAAAAAGAAAACATTTTGGAAGTTCTTATACAAATTTGACGCTTGACAGAAGATTAGCAGCAACTAGTTTTGCAATGTCGCTACCTCCAACCGCTGGTCTGGGGGTTGCTTGGGTATTTGGTGGAGTAAGTGATATACAGGGTAGATATAGTACAGGCATGAAATCATCAAAAATGCAAACCGGTGAAAATGCATTACTGATAACTTTTGCACAGCGCTTTCTACCTTGGTTATCCATTGGCGCTAATTTTAAAATTTTAAGATATGATCTACCAATTACTGAATCAGATCAGGTATCAGGTTCAGGCATTGGATTTGATATAGGAATAATTGTTAAGACCGGCTCTAACATTAATTTTGGAATAATGGTTCAAGATTTGAGTTCTAATTACCAGTGGGATACAAACGAATTGTATACTCAAGGGGGGCCCTATAAGGAAGATTTTCCAACAATTTATCGTGTCGGATCGAAATACAATAGAAACTCGCTCCTATTTGTGTGGGATGTTGGAATAATTTCAGACCATAATACATATTCTGTAGTGCTCCCAAGGGCGGGAATTGAATATGGCTTCCTCGAGCAATACTTTTTTAGGGGAGGGTATGGAAATGGTAGGATGGCTTTTGGTATTGGGTACGAATACGCGCTTTTTAAATCACGTGATTCAAATATTGATTATGCTTTTTCTTTAGACTGGGCTTCGCAATCAGCACATACAATTTCTTATGCGTTTAACTTTTAGTCTCTATTTACTGGTTTTAACTCAGCTTCATAGTATGGGGCCTCAGATGCTTAGCATTCCATCATCCGCGGATGAATTAAGCATTGGTAGTCACCCTACTCTTGAAGGATTATTGCCCGTAAATCCTGCGCTATACAGAGCTAATGAAAGGCATCCATACCTATATTTAAATAGAGGAAACTGGTTTGGAGATGTAGCTCTATCGCACATTGGATACAATAAGGCAGGATTAGATAAGGTTATCCATCTTGGACTGAGATACTCAGGCCTGTCTGATCTTGAATTCAGAGAGGATAGACCGCAAGATGATCCCTTTGCAAATTTTAGCTCTTACGGACTGATTTTAGATGCGGGCATTGCTTTTCAGCGGTTTAATCGTAGCTATGGGATTTCATTATCTTATGTGCAGTTTGGGTTGTATACGGAAGAGTCTAAAGGGGTAAGTGTTGACATTGGATATTCCATTAAAATGAAAAGTGGTTACTCAGTAGGTTTTGTAGCCAAAAACTTTGGAATAATGACAAAATTAGATAATGACTCCCCCAGTTTACCTCAAAGGTTTAGTTCGGGAATTTCAAAAGACTTGCAATTCAAAAATTTTAGGAATAGTGCCTTTGGTTCCATTGAATGGAATTCAATTATTTCAGGTTCTAAGGTTTATCTAGGAAATCGTTTTAGCTGGAATCGTTTAAACATTCTTGCAGGCTATTCTTTATCAAAAAAAGTTACCGAGTCTTCAATTGGTATAGGTATCAATATGAATCGTTATCAGGTTATCTACGGTACAAGGTTTGGAACGCAAAATATTGGGTTTCCAAAGTTGCTTACGATTAAGGTTTTAATGCCATGAAGAAGTTTGATCTCAGAACGCCAATTATTTACGTACTTACCTTTATCATCCTCATTTTACTTATCGTAATGAAAAAAATGGATGATGAAAAAAAGGAAAAGATGCTCGAAGAAAAAATGGTAGTGGTTGAGAAAAAGAGAAAAGAAAAAGAAGAGCAAGATGTAACATTGCCTCAGAAACCAGAGCCAAGTATAAAAGGTATAATAGGGCTTGTGATAGATGATTTTGGATATAGAAATGATGAGATTTCAGATGGTTTCTTAGAACTGGATGCTCGTTTAACCTATGCAGTCATTCCAGGGCATAGGCATAGTACATCATTTGGACAAAAAGCTGTTGAGTCAGGATATGAGGTTATTGTACATATGCCAATGGAAAATACAGGAAAGACTTACGGTGAAGAAGAATTTGTTCTAATGACTGCAATGGATAGTGAAACCATTCAGAGAAGAATCAATAATGCAATAAAGGATATCCCGACTGCAATTGGCATGAATAATCACCAAGGATCTAAAGCATCTGCTGATCAGCATGTTATGTCAAACGTAGCAAAAGTTATGAAAGACAGGGAAATGTTTTTCCTTGACAGTAGGACAACCGTTGAGACAATTGGCGAGACTACAATGGAAGTTTTTGGAGTTCCAACTGCGCGGCGGAATATTTTTTTAGATAATGAAGATGACGAAGAAAAAATTGAAAAACAGCTCATGAAACTAGTAAAACGATCTGAAAAAGATGGATCTGCAATTGGCATTGGGCACGTAAAGCCAAAAACATTAAACGTTCTTAGTGACCAAATACCGAGACTTAAAAAAATGGGATACAAGTTTGAGTTTGTATCAAATATGCTCCACTGACCATGCCGATATCATGTAGAGTGACAAGAGGAGATTTTACGGAAAGTATACATGTTGCTTTTGCAGTTATTGTTGACAGCGAAGGTCAGATAATATTCAGCACTGGTGACCCTCACTATTTAACCTGTATTAGATCTTCATTAAAGCCTTTTCAGGCTGCTGCATCAGTAAAAATAGGTGCGGTAGATGCAGCTAGATTTGATGAAAAAGAGCTGGCTTTAATGTGTGCCTCGCACAAGGGAGAAAAAATTCACGTTGATACAGCGTTATCAATGATCAAAAAGCTAGGATTGAAAATTGATGATTTTGAATGCGGATCTCATTATCCTTCTGATACTATTACTAGGCATAAAATGATAAGGGAAAATGAAGTAGCTACCGCTCTACATAACAATTGCAGTGGTAAGCATGCCGGAATGCTTGCTCTTGCAAAATATCTAGAAGCTGAAACTAAGGGTTATATAAATGAACAACATATTGTACAAAAAACAATCTTGGAATATGTAGCTAAGCTAAGTGGTGAACCTGACATGTCGACAGAGATAGATGGATGCTCCGCACCAACTCCGTTTATGACCTTAAAGACGATTGCTGAAATATTTCAATCCTTAGCCTCTTGCAAAGAGCCAGAGTTAAAAAGAGTATACGATGCAATGGTAGCCTATCCTGATTTGGTAGGTGGTGCTAACCATTTTGATTCCGTGTTCATAAGTGCATTAGACGGTAGAGGAGTTACTAAAGTAGGAGGTGAATCTGTACGAGGGATTTCTCTAAATACTGAAAAATATGGTCCAATTGGGGTTTCGATAAAAATTTTGGATGGTAGTTTTCGGGCAATGCCTCTAGCTGTCATGAAGTTATTGGAGCATCTGGAATTATTATCAGAGGATGAAAAAAATAAACTAAACAAGTTTAAAACAAAAAAATTAACCAACCACAATGGGATACAAACTGGACATATTGAAGCCCATGTTGACTTTTAGATGAAATACTTTTTAATGATCATATTTCTTGGAGTTCTTAATGCTTCAACTGCTCGTATCTTGACTTATAATTTATTGAACTATGAAGATGAGAATAATAGAGAAGATGACTATGTTATGATACTTGATCTAGTGGAGCCTGATCTAATTATTGCTCAAGAAATTATAGGCCAGACAGGATATGCTCACTTTCAATCAGATGTTTTAGATGTTTTAGAGCCAAATATTTGGTCTTCTGCTCCTTTTACGAATCAAAGTGCACAACAAGATATTGCACTTTATTATAAGAATGATATATTCACATTTATTGGTACAAGTGTGGTCTATACCGCTCAGTCTTCTGGTACAAGAGATGTCATTGAGTGGGTAATGCTCCATAATTTATCTGGAATTGAGTTCAATGTGTATGGTGTGCATTTGAAAGCTAGTTCTGGTTCTTCAAATGCCAACCAAAGGCTCCAGGAGACTACGATATTGCGAAATCATCTTAACAATCTCGCTCCAAACTTTTTTATAGTTGGAGGAGATTTCAATATTTATTCAAATAACTCATCTTCTGAACCGGCATTTGATATGTTAACCTCAAGCAGTGATGATAATGATGGACAGATGTTTGACCCTATTAATAGGATAGGGCACTGGCATAATAATAGTTCATACTCCGATGTCCATACTCAGTCTCCAAGAACATCTAGTTTTGGGGGTGGGGCGAACGGTGGTATGGATGATCGATTTGACTGGTTATTTGTATCGCAGTCAATTCTCGATCAGGATTCGCCAATGCAATATGTAGAAGGAACTTATTGGGCTGTAGGAAATGATGGTAATCATTTCAACGATGCAATAAACGATGGCAATAATAATTCAGTAAGCGAGGAAATTGCAGATGCTTTGCACGATGCGTCTGATCATTTACCAGTCTATATGGATGTTTGGTTTGATGATATAACCTATTCTGATCAAGGTATTGTAATTTCGGAAATAATGGCTAACCCCGGTTCAGTGTCAGATTCATATGGTGAGTGGTTTGAGATAGTGAACACAACCGACTCTACTGTCGACCTCCAAGGTTGGACTATAAAAGACCTTGATGGTGATGAGCACGAGCTATCTTCAGACCAAGCTTCCATCCTAATCTCTCCAGAAGAATACTTCGTACTTGCAAAGAATAATGATCAATCTTTAAACGGTGGTGTAGAAGTTGATTATGTTTATGAAGGGTATTCTCTATCTAATAGTGATGATGAAGTCATCCTCTTAGATGCTTCAGGCTCGGTGGTGGATGAGGTGCATTATGCAAATGGTTGGCCCTTTTCTAGCGGTGTATCTATGGAGATCCATGATCCGTTAATAGATAATGCACTAGTTGGGAGCTGGTTTTCCTCAACGAGCTCATATGGTAATGGAGACATGGGATCACCTGGGGCTGCTTTTGATGGAACCTTAGAAATAAATCAAGAAACACTGATCCCTGCTTCCTTTGTTATAAATACTTTATATCCTAATCCATTTAATCCTGTAATTACACTTGATATCGATATTCATCAATCAGGTGATTTAAGGATTGAGGTTTATGATGTCTCAGGCCATCTCATTGAAGAGATAAACAAAGGCCATGTTATTACTGGTAAACAATCTTTCCAATGGAGCGGAAATAATAGTTCTTCTGGAATGTACTTTTTCAAAATTACAGATGGCTATGTAGTTCAAATTAGAAAGGCAGTTTTGTTGAAATAACATGCGAATACTTTTTTATGTATTAATATCGTGTTCCACATTGCTTAGCCAGGAGAAAAAATTAAGAAAGATACTTTCTGCAGCAGATGAATACGATAAATATACTTCTGTAGGTAACCTAGGCTTGACAGTTACAAACTTTGGCATTCTGGGGAACGGATGGAATCGCATGGAAGATGGCAGTATCCATCCATCGTGCCAATACAAGCAGCAGACTGAGATTGCTAGAGAACAAATAGAGCATTTTTCTTACGCAGGACTTTGGGTTGGAGGGATTGTTAACGGTGAAAGAAGGGTCTCCACTTCTATTGTAGATGGTGTTTTTGAGTCAGGCAGTGAAGGATTTGAGTTTTTTGCAGAAAATCCTATCCTTATTCAATCTTCTATATCATCAACCACACAG
This sequence comes from Fidelibacterota bacterium, assembly GCA_038281125.1. Classification (GTDB taxonomy): domain Bacteria; phylum Fidelibacterota; class Marinisomatia; order Marinisomatales; family UBA1611; genus NZWG01. The sequence goes on from JAYNUL010000022.1 coordinate 6,966, forward strand.
GATTCAATGGCGAAATATTATTCACCAGATGCTGTTTCTCACCAAGACATGTCTGCAGATTTCAAAGATTATGGTGAGGCTACATCCGATGCTCTTGGAATTCCCAATCACAACCCTTTAGGATTGGATATTCATCTAGAGAGTTATTCCTGGAATTACTCTTACGCGGATGCATTTGTGATTCTAAATTATTCATTTAAGAATTCATCTATGGATACTATACGTGATATTTACGCAGGCATCTGGACTGATCCATCCGTGGCAAACTTTAATTATACAGATTACTACACCCCTGGAGGTGGTTTTACCTGGTATGATAATTTAAATGGTTTTGATGAAACTATAGATGAAGCAGGCTTCAACAGAGACATAGCCTATCAATATGATACGGATGGAGATGATGGCTGGGCACAGTCTTATATTGGTATTTCTGTGCTTGGAGGGTCCATCCCAATGAGACTTTTAAATACACACTATTCTCAATGGGTTTGGACAAATTCTAATAACAGTGATTATCCAGCATACAGTATGCCTCTAAATGATAACGAAAGGTATGAAAAAATGTCTTCATCAGTACCTAAAGGTACTGGTCCAGAATATACACAAGAGGGATACCCTCTCGCTGAAAATAGTTGGATGTTTCTTCTGTCTGCAGGTCCAATCGGCTCAGTCCCCAATACAGATACTACATCTTGGACCTTGGCTCCTGGAGATTCCTGCAGCATTGCATTTACAGTTACTTGTGGCTTATGGTCAGATGGGCATAGTGAGGATTCTCCTGGTAGGAGAGGTAATCTATTAATTAATTATGATTGGGCTCAAAAAGCATATGATGGTGAAGATAAAAATCGAAACAACATTTTAGATGAGGGTGAAGATAATAATGATAATCAGATCATTGACCGCTATATACTTCCAGCTCCTCCACCAGCTCCTAATATGCATGTTCAGGTTGAAACAGGTTTAGTGACATTATACTGGCAGAATAATTCAGAGTCATTCTTGGATCCAATTAGTCAGCAAAAAGATTTTGAAGGTTATAGGGTCTATGGAGCTAGAAAAACAGATAATGAATCATTGGGCGAGTTTTCTTTACTTCTTGAGGTAGATAAGGTAAATGATACCGGATACAATACAGGTTTTTCAAGTGTAAAGATAACTAACGATTATGGTGAGCCTGATAGCATTGAAATTAATGGCATGTACTATCACTATAAATTTGTGAATTCTAAAATTAAAGATGGATGGTTAAATTATTATGCGATAACGGCGTACGATCAGGGCGATTCCGATGCCAACCTAGAAAGCTTGGAAAGTTCCATTTATTCGAATAGGGTTTTCGTCTTTCCTGGCACAAGTGCTAAACTTGAGTCTGAGTGGACTTCCGAGCCAAGCGTGTATCCAAACCCTTATAAAGGGCAAGCGCTTTGGGATGGATATGGTAGTAGAAGTAAAATGATATGGTTTAGGAATTTACCTGCTCTGGCTGAGATAAGGATATTTTCTCTGGCAGGTGACCTGGTTGATATTATCCAGCATGATGATTCATATGTGGGACAGGATATCGCAAATATTGATGAAAGAAAGAGTCCTCTAATGTCTGGTGGAGAGCATGCTTGGGACATGGTTACAATGCATGATCAGGCTACAGCATCTGGGCTATATCTTTTCACGGTTGAGGATAAAAATTCAGGAAAGATCAAAGAAGGTAAATTCTTGATCATTAAATAAAGGAGTATCAAATGCAAAGAATGTTACTAGTATTACTAGCAGTAGGAATGGTTTATGGAGAAGATCTATTTTTCTCTGAATATGCTGAAGGATCTTCTAGTAATAAATATGTAGAGATCTATAATGGAACAGGTGCTGATGTGGACCTTTCTTCATACTCTCTTCAGGGAACGAATAATGGAACATCCTGGGGTGATAATGGAGAAAGGGATGTATCATTATCTGGTACACTAGCAGATGGTGATGTGTATGTAATTGCCGCAGATCAGGCTGATGCTGCAATACTTGCAGAAGCTGATTTAGCATTAGCCTATGAGAGTCCCGTTCATCATAATGGTGATGATGGCATTGCTCTTTTAAAGGATGGTGTTATTATTGATGCTATTGGCGTAGAAAATGATGACCCTGGTTCTGGTTGGGCTGTTGCTGGTGTAACAAATGCTACTGCAAATCATACCCTTGTACGTCAATTAAGTGTAACTGGAGGAAATGGTGGTGATTGGAGTACCTCAGCTGGTACAGATGAAAA
>JAYNUL010000022.1:9325-18272 GCA_038281125.1 Fidelibacterota bacterium
GACATTCAATTTGTTTCGGATCCAAGCTCTGACGATGCAAGTCCTTTGAATGGACAAGAGGTCACTATCCAGGGCATTGTTACTGCCGAATTTTGGGGGTCAGATCAGCATAGGTTCATGTTTGTTCAAGATTCAGAAGGCCCTTGGAATGGGATAGTGTGTTTTAATTATGATGGATGGGATCAGTTTGACTGGGTAGATGCCGTTGGGAATCCTCATTCAGGTCCAGGTGAAGGAGATGAGGTCACTTTAACTGGGACCGTTGAAGAGTATTTTAATTTGACAGAACTAACCGACGTTACCTCTGGCATTGTCCACGGAGAATCTGAACAAGAGTTGGTACCATCTCTTATTACGCCATCTGAAATTGGTGAGGCATATGAGGGATGCTTATTAAGATTTGAAAATGTTTCAGTAACAAATCCTGATCTCGGATATGGAGAATGGGAGTTTGGAGATGGGACATCAACTGGAATTTGTGATGATAAGTGGGACTACTATTATTATCCCGTTTCTGGACATGAACTTGCAGACATAGAAGGTGTTCTTGATTTCAGCTATGGGAGTTACAAGCTTCAACCACGGTTGGCGCGAGATGTAGTTGAAGCAGGCATAACCAGGATACAGCGAGTGCAACAGGTCCTGCATAGTGATCTTATGAAGGCAGGAGAAGATGCAGAATCAGATATATCTTATATGTTAGAAGATACTGTAACTATTGAAGGAATCGTTACTATGCCGACAGGGTTAAGTTATGCTGGTTCAGGAATTAAGTTTATATTTGCAGATGTAAATGGTGGTCCCTGGAGTGCCATTCTTTCTTACGATCCAGATAGTTCAGCGTTTCCAACACTCTTTGAAGGTGACTTAATTCAAGCAACTGGCTACATCTATGAATACACCACAGGACCTGCAAACATGACAGAGCTTTTCATTACCGAGCCAATTAACATTATGGATTTTGAACAACCTCTTCCAGTTGTTGATACAGTTCAAACTGGCGATTTACGATGGCCCACTGAAGCAGAGCAGTGGGGTAACGTAATGGTTCGAGTTGAAGATGCGGTTGTGACCGGTAATGATTTCCAGTATGAAGTTTTTGCTGCGGACGATGGCTCAGGCTCTGTTTTAGTTGATGATGATTCTGATAGTGTAGCTGCATTTTTTGAAGTTCTTGGACCGCCTCCAGTTGGCTCCCTGATTCAGTCAATGGAGGGCTGGCTATACCATCATTATGGTAGCTATGCGGATTCTACAGCATACAAACTGTGCCCGCTGTATGCAGATGATTTTGAATTTGGTTCTGGACCACCTTCAATATCAGGTATCTCAAGAGAACCATGTGCGCCTACAACCTCTGATGCCGAGGTAGTTGTATCTTGTGTTATTCTTGACAATTCTACCATTTCAGAAGCACTTGTTCATTATACATTAGATGGTAGTTCTTACAGCACTGTAACCATGACTTCGACCGATGATTCTCTTTTTACTGCTGTACTACCGTTATCAGGAATCAGCTCAAGTGATAATTCAGTGTATTATTATATTACTGCAACAGATGATGGAACAGATCAGTCTGAACCAAAAACCAGTCAATATCCATATGACAATGAGCATGATCAATTAGGATTTGTAGTAACAGATCAATTAGGAGTGGTTGACCTGCAGTATACGCCATGGCCATCAGGGAATACTAGATATGAAGGTTGCGAGGTTACCGTATCAGGAATTGTAACAGCAGATACGGCTCAGTATAATAGCGGATATAGCTCTTATGCATTGCAGGATCCTGGTACGCAGCAACAATGGGCAGGCCTTGTATTTGATACTGAGGAAGTGGTTGAGATTACCCGTGGAGAGCATGTTTCCATAACCGGACTTGTTACTGACTATGACCCTGACTGGTTGTTTAAGTTTGGTGGAAATACTCGATTGATTAATGCCCAGGTATCCGTGATTGAAACCTTGACCGAGCCAAATGCATCTGTGGTAAGCTGCGAGGATGTTCACCAGCTAGCTGATGAGGTTGAGTCTTATGAAGGCGTGCTAGTAAAGTTGAATAATGTAACAGTATCAGCTGTAAATGATTTTGATTGGTCAATTACTGATGAAACTGGTTTTGAAGCGTTAATTGATGACGATATGGCAAGCTTCGAAGCAGATAATTTCATGGGCACACTTGTGGAAGGACAGGGGCTGGATCATGTAATGGGAATCTTTAACTATAGTTTTGGGACATACAAGGTGCAGATTCGTGATGTTGCAGATCTTGGACAGACGGTTGCGGTAGATGATGTTCAGGTAAATCCTTATGAATATGCGCTCCATGATAACTTTCCAAATCCTTTTAATCCAGAGACACAAATACGATTTTCCATTGGTTCGCAAGAGGATGTTAAGCTCATCATATATGATGTGGTTGGTAGACAGGTTAGAACTTTGGTGAATGGTAGTTCATTTTCCCCTGGCTTTCATGTCGCGAACTGGGATGGTCTTGATGACAAAGGCCAAAAGGTTCCTTCAGGGTTGTATATATACAGAATCAAGGCAGGAAGTTTTATCGCTGACAAGAAAATGTTGCTCGTAAAATAGATCATATAGAGGGCGGTTATTTACCGCCCTCCTAAGTTTGGTGATAATCTGAAAAACATATACCTACTCGGTTTTGTCATTTTATTCTCATGCAATAGATGGGAATACGAAGATCGGTCTGAGCCGATTGAGCTCAGCTCTCCTGAAACATATCTTACGCTTGTAGCAGTGGACACTATCTTTTCAACAACCGACTCGTTTGGGAATATTATATATGCGATTGATGAGGAGCCATCTAGTGACTATCTCTGGGATACACTTTCTCAGGCCTTTACAACCATCACAACCAGTAGGCAAGAATTGCATTGGTGGGGAGATGATCCAGATGGTGAGATAGTGGGATATAAGTACAAGTGGAGTAGTGATACGGCTTGGACATTTACTGATTTGGAGAGTGGCATATTTTACGTTCCTATACGATCAGAACTTGACATATTTTCATTTGAGGTTCGGGCAGTTGATAATGATGGGAATGAGGATCTAACACCTTCACGATTAACGCTTCCCATAAAGAATTCTCCACCTGAATTATCATTCAGATATCTATCGAATCCTTTGATCACCAATATAGGAAGCGACACCAGCTTCACTTTCCCAACTAGGACTTTCATATGGGACCTCTTTGATCAGGATGGTAATGAGACAATAACGGATGTGTTTTACTCTATTGATGATACATGTGAAACCTGTTGGGCGAGTCTTGATGGCGACGAGACAAGTATTACTCTTTCAGATATGGACCCCGGTGCGCATACTTTTTTTATAAAGTGTCGGGATATAGCAGGTGCAGAAAGTAGCATCATACAATACCCTGATTCTACCCGCCCTTCAGAGGCGCAGGTATGGGTTGTCAAGCCTGTGGTTGGCGATATACTCATTGTAGATGACTATCCATTAGATAATTCTAACAATGCACTTTCCTGGTATTCCGGTATGATGGACACGCTCGTAGGCACAGATGGATATTCGTTCTGGGAAATAGGTGATGAGTTGCCGTATTCCTCTACCGATGTGACCGCAAATCTGAACTACTTTAAAACAGTTGTTTGGTATGCTGCGTACAATAATACTGCATCTGCAAACGATACCTATAACAGGGCTGAAGCGAGCCTTGTTAACTTTGTAATGGGCGGAGGCGATTTATTTATTAATCCAATAGACTTTGAGGACACGACTTTCACCTGGTTTCCAATGGACTCATTAACAACACTCAATCCAAGTGGGCGCCTTTTCCCAAATAAGGTTATTGAGAGTCCAGTAGATTCGATGCTCAACTTGTCAGTTTCTCATTTAATAGCTGTAAAGGTAAAAGGCTTTTGGCCAAATCAGGAACAATTTGAAACTTTGACGGAAGTCTATCGCATGGCTGATCCTGAAGGGAATGATGCGTGGACTGGTAATCCAACTGTATGTAGTATGGGACAGTATCGTGTATCTCCAACTGAATTATCAGGCAAGGTGGTAATAATGACTCTACCTCTCCACGATGGTTATAGACCTAAATTGCAGGGTAATGGCTCTGCTATAAAATTATTTCAATACCTATTTGAAAGTGAGTTCTAGCTTGAGATTAATTTTATCTGTATTCCTTTTGACTATCATAAATGCTCAAGAGTTTGGAACCATAGCTGGGACCATCAAAGAAGCAGGAAATGGATCGGGTCTTCCAGGAGTTAATGTAATGGTAAAAGGTACCTACTATGGTACCGCATCAGATTTAGATGGACGATATAAGATCAATAACATATCTCCAGGTAGCTATGATGTGGAAATCTCCATGATAGGCTATAAGATTATTCTAAAAACAGGAGTACAAATTGCTCCAAATGAAACAGTAACTCTTGATTTTACTATGGAGGAAACCGTCCTTAGCTTTGGGGAGGATGTAGTTGTTATGGGGAAAAAACCTCTCTTTGATGTAGATGAGACCTCATCAATGGCAAGGGTACGAAGAGAGGATATAGAGGCAAAAGTAGTCTCTAGCGTAGAGGATATTTTATCTGAGCAGATAGGTGTAACCACACAGGATAATGAGATACATATAAGAGGAGGCAGAATTGATGAAAGTATGTTTGTTGTTGATGGCTTTTCTGTTAAGGATCCTCTGTCTGGTTACTCAGGAAACTTATTTGTAAATGCAGATGCAATTGAGGAATTAGAAATTGTTACCGGCGGCTATAATGCTGAATACGGACAGGCAATGTCTGGTGTAGTAAATATTAAACTCAAAGAGGGCCGTGATCACTATGAGGGAACAATAAAGTACTCAAGTGATAGATTGCTATCAGATAACTTCAATACAGATAGGATAGAATTTAATTTAGGCGGTCCTGATCTTCTTTTTCAAACCATTCCAACTATTTCAGGAATTGACCTTCCAGGAAGATTTTCATTTTTTCTTAATGGTTATGGGAAAATGTATGATGGGAATCTTCCGGTCGCATCAAAATTATATCCACATCGCTATTGGAGTTCATCATTGATGAGCGAATCAAAGGCAGACAACATAATGTCCAAACTTGCAGGAAGAGAAAACAATGATTGGCACTTTTTATACAAGCTTACTTGGGAGCTTACAGCTAAGAAAAAATTGTCGGTTTCGTATGACGCATCCTTAAATATTAATCAGGGTTTTTTCATGCCAAGAGCATTTTCTTCAACCTATTTCCCATATAGGTACATGAATATTCTAGATAATTATAATACGGTTACCAGAGACACACGACTTTTTAACATGAACTGGACCCACACTGTTAGTACAAGCTCATTTTACGAGATCACGGTTGGTAAATTTACTACTATGGAGCATAGCGCAGTTCAGGATCTCCACTGGAATGACTATGAGCAAAGATTAGACCTAGAGCCGATCAATTACAACCTTGATGATACGGATTTAGATGGGAATATCCAGATCACCTATGGTGATGAATTCTATGATACTGGTTTCGCTCCAGAGTGGTATGATCTTAGTAGTGAGAATACTCGTTTTGATATGGATTGGACCGTTCATACTAAATCAGGACACAAAATTAAAACGGGTTTTGAACACACAATTACAGATATCCAAGTATTGGACATTGATGAACCCTGGAGTGGGTCATCTGGATTTGGAGCAAACTATGATCGCTATAATGCGAAGACATATTTTGGAGCATTTTACCTACAGGATAGAATCATTTTTGAGGGGATGACCCTAAATCTAGGCCTAAGAACAGATTATTGGATTCCTGGAAGATATGTTGAAGATGCGATTAACGACACGTCAAATATTATCATAACCGATAGAGCTAGACAGATATTTGAGGATGAAACATTTAATTTTCCATGGTTTGAGGATCCATATAAAATGAAGGCTAGACTGAGTCCGAGGTTTGGAATTTCACACCCAATTACCGATAATGATGTGCTCTATTTCTATTATGGTCACTTTTCACAGTTACCTACCTTTCAGTACGTGTATGCCAAAATAAACTCGAAAGCCCAGTCTACTTATCAAGTATTTGGTAATCCAAACCTGAATCCTAAAACTACTGTTCAGTATGAGTTAGGGGTGAAGCATCGTTTTAGCGAAGATCAGGTATTAGAGTTGAAGGCATATTGGAAAGATATGTTTGACTATGAAACCTCACAGACAATCAGACCCTCTAACCCAAAATATGCGAATCTCAGCTTCAACATGTATTTCAATGCAGACTATGCCAGAGCCAGAGGAGTTGAGGCCATATTAAAGAGCAGGCTCTTTATGAATTGGTACATAGATTTAAATTTCAACTACAGTATTGTTACTGGAAAGAGTTCTTCGCCAATGGATAACCTCCTTGTTCAGGCAGGTCAATTATCAGAAAAACCTTTAGGCGAGAGCTACATGAGTTGGGACCGTCCGTTACACTTCTTTGCGAACCTTTCTTATTCACACCCAAGTAACTGGGGATTTTCTACAAGACTGGAGTATGAATCTGGAAGACGATACACCAGATCGATCCAGGATACGATCATTTATGTTGGTGACAGGGCGTATTACGATGGTCCTAGGGAAGATGATCGCCCGTATGCGTATGTAAGTGAGATTCCTAGTAGGAATGTTGACATTAAATTCTACAAAACTTTCAAGCTTGGGAACTACAAGCTGAAGAGTTATCTAGAGGTTGAAAATTTGACAAACGAAATGATCCCAAGAAGAATTAACCCCTATACTGGAAGAGGATACGGTCCAGGGGAAATATATGGCTATAGAATGGCGAATAGTCCAGATCCTAATCTAGACCCCTCAAGATTCAGGAAACTCCGTTCAATGGAAATTGGATTACAGTTTATTTTTTAATGAAACGCCCACTCTTACATACTGTTCTTATTGCTACTCTAATATCTCCAGTAATTGCTCAAGATATATTTCCGATTCTCGGAGGTCAAAGAGCAGGAACCTCAGTATTTACTTTTTTAAATATTGGTGTCAGTGCCAGAGCAGTGGGGATGGGTGAATCAGTAGTGGCACTTAACCAAGATGCCTCTAGTGTCTACTATAACCCAGCAGCAATTGCTCAATTGAGTGATACCGAACTATCTTTGACGCAGATACAGTGGCCCGCTGGAATTAACTATGACTACTTGAGTTTTACGCATCGCTTTTTTAAAAATCACTATCTTGGGTTTAATGCAGGTATTCTGCATATGGAACCAATGGCAGAGACAACAGAGTTTCACCCTGATGGAACCGGAAACTATTTCACCTTCCAAGACAGGTTTTTTGGAGCGACCTATGGTGCAAAAATGACGGATAGATTTAGTTTTGGTTTAACCCTAAAATATGTCTCTGAAGATTTGGCTGGTTATGGGATGGATGCTCTTTTAATGGATATGGGGACTTTCTACTGGACAGGATTTAGATCACTTCGATTTTGTGCTTCATTATCGAATTTTGGTAAGACAGTAGGGCCAAATGGTAGTTATGAAAAGAGAATACTTGATCAGAATTCAGGGTCAGAAATAAGTGAGTTAACCTCATTTGAAAAATTTTCACCACCGACTCAATTCAGAGTTGGTGCGGCTATAGATCCAATAGAATCTGAACAGCAAAAATTAACCTGCTCAGTTCAACTCAATCATCCTGTCGATAATGCTGAATATATTGTCACCGGTTTAGAATATTCATATGCAAAAATAATGTTTCTTAGAATTGGTCACAAATTTAACAAGCAGGAAGAAGACTTTACTTTTGGTTTAGGAATTAAAGTACCAGTGGGACCTCTTGATCTAAGTGTTGACTATGGTTATGCAAACTTTGATCACCTAAGCGACCCAAAACGATTTAGTATTGGTCTGACACTATGAAAATCAAACTTTTACTAACATGCCTTTTTCTAATGATCTTTCTTATTTCATGCGTAGATCGTTTTGTAATTCCTTCGGATATTAATACTGGAGGCACAGGCCAATTTGGTGCGGGCGACACTACCTTTTTGCAGGTGAATCCTTTATGGGATAGTGATTTTGGTCTTGATCAGCCTGAAGAAATATCTATATCGCAGGATGGAAGAATATTTATTGCAGATAAGGGCAATAACTCTATCCTGGTTTTTGACCAAAATGGGAGTATCCCTGAAGGCTTTGAAAAACTAAAGAATTTATCTGATCGTAATGAAAATGAGATCTCTCCCATCGATGTTGACATTGACAAAAAAATGAATGTCTTTTTTATTGATGGATCTCAGAGAATTTTTCTTTGGAACCAATATTGGAATGAAGTTGGTATTAATAAGGTCTCAACAAGTGCAACCTTTACCCACACTCAAACGGGGGCTGATACAACTGCCATTGCAGGTACAGATGTCTGGATATCACTCCTAAACGATAGTGATTGGGGTATTGTTGAGGTTGAGATGAGTACTGATCCTACTTTGATAGATTCATTGATGAATCCCCACCTCTTTTACGATGGTGAGGATGATATGAATATCTATCTGGATACATATTATCAGTCTGATGAAAGCCAGTTCACGGGACTGACTGCCCCTGCAGATAATGAAAATATGGTATTTGTAACAGATAATTATGGCGGGTTCAATAATCAGTATCGTATTGTGCAGGTTGACTTTAAGCGATCTCTCATTCTAGAGCTTGAAAGTGGAGACCATGTTTGGGCCTACAAAGGTCAATTTGGTGGAACGATTAAGGGATTTGGTACGGGGGCAGGTACTGTCAACCAGCCTCTTAGTATTGACGTGGATTATCAAGGTAATTTATATTATACTCAGGCAGGCAACTATTTCCCTGTACATATGATCTATCCAAACCTATCAGGAGATTTTGCGGTATACACCTCTGGCTTTCAACCAGAGGCAGATGAAATAATGAATTC
>JAYNUL010000023.1:0-11530 GCA_038281125.1 Fidelibacterota bacterium
TTTGGTACGAGAATGATGGATCTCAAAACTTTACTAGCAATACAATAGAGAATAATCTAGATGGAATATTTGAAGTGAAGGTGGCTGACGTAGATGGAGATGGTGATCTGGATGCAGTTGCAACTGCTAGGGTTGCTGACGACATAGTTTTCTACACCAATTCTGATTCAGGGTACGTGTTGGATATTTCACTATCAGGAACACCTGACGGAGCGGAGACTCTAACCATTAGTCCTACAAGCAGTTCTATCTTTGATTTTGTGGGAAATGCTGCTTCCACGTCTCAAAGTAACAATACGGTAACCTTAAATGATGAAGCTGCTCCAACCATAACCGGAAACAGTCTTGCATCGGACAACAGTACCATTGCAGTCACGTTTAGCGAAGCAGTTTACAATACCAATGGTGGTAGCGGATCATTACAGGTTAGTGATTTTGTTTTATCAATTAGCGGTGGATCTGCTACTCTTTCCAGCACCACACCGAGTAGTATTGCTGTGAGCAGTAACACTTATACTCTTGGCATATCCTTATCTGGTACTGTTAATGGAAGCGAAACCATCACGGTGAATCCTGCAAGTAATGCGATCTACGATGCATCAGGTAATGTTGCATCAACATCTCAAAGCAATAATACGGCATCATTAAATACTACCAATTATGTATTAGATTTAAATGGGTCCAATGAAGCAGCGTATGTAAATGATGACCCAGCTTTTGAATCAACAGATTTATCTATCCAAGTATGGGTGGATCCGAGTAGCCTCCCTAGTTCTGGAAATCAGGCATGGTTCGTAAATAAGAATAGAGTATATAGAATTGGTTTGGAAAATACCGGAGGCACAACAAAAATTATCGCTGAATTCAGAACTGGAAGTGGTGATTACGAAGACCTCCAAGGTACAACATTATCCGATGCAAGCGGAGGTTGGTACCATGTTGTTTTTACCTTTGATGATTCATCGAATCGTATCAGGCTTTATGTTAATGGAGATCTAGTTGCGTCTAAAACACATAATGGTAGCACAGTAAATAACAATAGTCCTTTTTCTATCGGTCGTAGACATGATACTAATGCAGGATATTACGCTGGTAAAATTGACGAGGTAGCCTATTGGAACACAGAACTAAGTGCTAATGCAATTACCGCACTTTATAATAGTGGTACTCCGTTATCTGCATCTTCAAATTCAGGTAATTATACCAGCTCTGGAAACCTTGTCGCTTATTATCAATTCCAACAAAATTTGAATGACTCTGAAGGTAGTTTTACTTTAACCGGCAGAAATATTAGTTCAAGTGATTATAGTGCAGAAACGATTGACTAAAAATGGTTTCTGTTATGAATTGTTATTTTTTCATTCTTGTAAAGATGATATCTTATACTCAAAATATTATTCAGGTACGACCGTTAAGAACATGGTCGATGTACATAGCTATGAATGGAGTACTATAAAATGATAAAAAAAAGATTGGTTATGGTGATCTGTTTCGGAATGATAATCATGCATTGCGAAGACAAGACTGATGTAGCAAATGTTGGAAATAACTGCGGACTTGAGACAACCTTTATTAAAGACATAGATAATATTGATGAGTTGGGCAATGCTTCAGGTAGTGCTATAAAAATGTTAGATGATTGTAGCTATGTAGGAGTGGGTCATCGTGCTGGCGTACCTTGGGTAACTAAATTCAATGAATCTGGAGAGCAGGTCTGGGATAAAATATTTGATGAGATACCCATCCCCCAGGGGAATTATGGTAATGGACTTATTTATGCAACTGGAGTCGATAAAACAGATGACGGCGGACTTATCATTGTTTGTGCAACCACTGTAAATCATTCCAGTTATAACGCCTCGGGACGAATCATAAAAGTAGACTCCACTGGAACAAAAGAGTGGATCAAACAGTTCCCAACCAATAGGCCCTACCATGGTAGAGATGTGATTCAGACCATGGAAGGGGATTATCTTGTAGTAGGTAGTTGGTTTACCACATCAGCAGTTACTGATGAAAAATCAGCCTTCATGGCCAGGTACGATGTGGACGGTAATCTAATATGGATACAACGATATGGAGGAGAGTGCGATGAGGATGCGTTTCATGCAGTGATCCAAAAGCCAGATGGAGGGTTTATTGCGGTTGGCAGATTCGAGCACGAAAGCTCTGACTACAATTGTGATTTCTATGGATACACTGATTTATGGTTTGTAAGCACAGACAGTGAGGGTCAGATTATTGAAGAGACAAAGACAGGAGAGTCATATTGGGAGAGAGCTTCTGATATTGTTGACCTTGGCGACGGTACCTACGGAGTAGTTGGTCAGAGAAGACACCAAAAACGAAAGCCTGTCAACGCGTGGTATTTAAGAATGGATGGATCAGGCGAGGTCGTTTCACAATGGCATGAACCTGATTATGTCAACAGCTCAGGAAGAAATGATGGCCTATATAATATAGTTCTGTTGCCAGATGGAGAAACCGTGGTCGCTTTGGGATCTAAGGATGATGGAGATGGAGACAGCCAATATCTATGGGCATTCAATGCAAAAACAAGCGAAGAGATCTGGAACGCTAGCTATAATGAGTTTGGGAGAGGATATTCTGTAGGGATGTCCAATGCTCATGATGGCGGATTGATATTCTTTGGAAAAAAAGATAGTGGCAGATTGAAAATATTTAAAACCGATGAAAATGGAATGGTCTTTAGTGATCAATAACACATACCAAAATAAAAAAATATCGATAATATTTAAACGTTTATAAATTTATTATTTAGGTTTTAATTATGTTTATCAAAATGGAATCATTCATGAGAATAAAATCAATATTATTTGTTATTCCTTTACTTTTTCTATCATGCGAGGAAGCAGAGGAACAGAATGCAGAAGACTGCGCAGGCATTGTAGGTGGGAATACCATCTGTGGTTGTACCGATAGCGACGCAACCAACTACAACAGTGAGGCAACCTATGACGATGGTTCCTGTGAATACGATCCGAATATGGATTGCGCCGGTATCGTTGGGGGCAATAGCATATGTGGCTGTATGGATGATTCAGCAGTTAACTACGATCCAGCTGCTAACCACGATGACGGAAGCTGTCAGTATTATGATGGACAGATGCATGTTGTCTGGGAAAAGGAAATTCCGAGTGCTGGAGAGATGTGGTCTATGAGACCAGTCTCTGATGGTGGTTTTATCGTTGCCTGTGGCGGTGCAGGTGACTGCACAGGAGGGACCTATGACAACCCATGTGAATACTATGGGCAGCTCATAAGATTAGATGCAAATGGTGATGTAGTTTGGAATCAAATATATGAAGGGTCCTCAGGGCTATATCATGCCAGGGAGACTTCTGATGGAGGATTTATCGCCGCAGGATATTATGAGTGTGTGACCTCAATGGATTGCTATCCTGATTTGTATATTGTAAAAACGGATGCAAATGGAAATGAGGAATGGTCCGTGCTTGAACAATCTCCTGGGAACAATAATGATTGGGGAAGAGATATTATTCAGACTCAGGATGGGAACTATGTCGTAACTGGAACCTGGAATGATGATGGCTGGAACAGCACTGCAGCATTAAGAAAATACGATTCCAATGGCGAGCTAATGTGGATGAATAATTATAATAATTCTACAGCAAATGAGTCCTACGAGATCATTGAAACAAGCGATGGAGACCTTGTATTTGCTGGATACTCAGGAACACAACATGGTGACTACAAATGGTTTATGGTTAAGACAGATTCGGATGGTAATCAGATATGGAAAAAAGCTAAAAGTTCTGTTGGGGATGCTATTCTTTATGGATTGGTGGAAGATCCAAATGGAGGCTATGTAGCCGCAGGATTTTGCAATAGCTGGAGAAGTAATTTTATCACAAAAAGAAATCCTAACAATGGGAACAGTACCTATACCGAGTGCATTATCGGCGAAATGAATGTTGGAGGTTTTTATGATATTACTGCTGCCAAAGGAGGAGGGTTCTATCTCATAGATGAATTGAGTTATTTGACCAAAGTCGATGAAAATGGACAGGTCATCTTTTCTGAACAAGTTGGAAGTAATCTTGCAGTCATTGAGTTGGATAACGGAGACATCATTGTTGGAGGAGATGGCGCATTTTTTGATGGCGGTTATGGTGGTTATGCAACCATCACCAGAATGTCCTTTTCTGAATAATTTATATACTTCTATAGGTCCATGCATATTTTTCGACTAATATACTTACTGATCTTTATTTTTCTTTCATGCACAAAAGATGATCCATCAACCCAGTTTCAGGATTGTTCCGGAAGTTCTAATGGTGATTCTGTTTGTGGCTGTACCGATAGTACCGCATACAACTATGATAGTAACGCAACGCATGATGATGGTTCATGCCAGACATTTGTTGACAATGGTGACTATTTTCTGAAATTCAATGGATCAAACTCAAGCGTCACTTTAGGTGACATTTTTGATCAGGGCGCTTATACAAAGGCAGCATGGGTTTGGAGAGATTATGGTTACAATGTTAAGAATAATATTCTAAGTGGCAATACAGGTCATGTTCTTTATGCTCCATTTAGTCAAGGTGGAAGATTGTCCTCTGGACACAATGGAAACTACACTACTGTCCAGGATCCTGACTCTATCCCTGAAGCTGTTTGGACGTTTGTTGCTGTCACCTATGACCCTAGTGTAGAGAGCGGCACCATGAAACTGTATAAATCAGGAATCAAGGTTGATGAGGCAACGGGAGTAGAACCGCCAGAGGATAGTCACACATCCTATATAGGACGCTTTGGAGGTGGAAACGTATGGTATGGGTTTATTGATGAGGTTGCAGTCTGGAATAAGGCACTTGGTGATTCTGAGATTGAGGAACTTTCAAGTATGTCTAATGACATGGATGCCACTGATAATCGAGGAACCTATTCTTCCTCAAGTAGCCTAACAGGATACTGGAAGCTAAACGAGGGTGAAGGTGATCTTGTTTCTGATGCTAGTGGGAATGGGAACTTGGGTTCCATAGATTTTGCTTTATGGATGACATGTGAGGAATGCGGATGCACGGATGAGACCGCATGCAATTATGATCCATCCGCAACCGTAGATAATCGTTCTTGTGAATACATAGATGACCCATGCGATACCTGCGTTGGTGGAGAAATTTTAGGTAATGACCATGATCTTGATGGAGTCTGCGATGAGGATGATGAAGACGATGATAACGATAATGTAACTGATGATGAAGATTCTGATCCCTTTGACAACACCGTTTGCGCTGACAGTGATAATGATGGTTGTGATGACTGCTCCTCGGGGAGATTTAATCCAAGTAATGATGGTCCAGATGATGACGGTGATGGAATATGTAATTCATATATTATTCCCGGTAGAACAGTATATATTGTTGGGTCTTCCTATGATAGTGAAGGAAACTATACCGCATGCTATTGGAAGGATGGAGTAAGATACGAATTACCTGGTGGTTCCTGGGCAACGGATATATTTGTAGAAAATGGAACGGTATATACATCTGGAACGGGAGCGGGTTCTGATGCTTGTTACTGGATTAATCAGACACGGTATGACCTTCCTGGAAATTGGGGAGAGGCAGAGGCGATAACTGTCCATAATGGAGATATTTATGTTGCAGGTCATTTTACTACCGGAGGATTCAACGTAGGCTCCTGTTATTGGAAGAATGGCGTAAAAACAAATTTAACTACGAACAGGGATTCACAGGCATTTGGTATTGCAGTAAAGGATAATGGTGAGGTATATACTGGTGGATGGTTTATGAATAATCACCATTATGTATTACCCTGTTATTGGAAAAATTCCAGCAGGACTACTTTATCTGTTCCAAGTGGTGGAGATGGAGAAGTAAATGATATTGCATTGATGAATGGAAATGTACGGTACTTTGCAGGGTATGCTATGAAGCCTGATAATTTTGCAGGATACGTTCCAAAGGCAGCTCATTGGCGTAATTCAAAAAGGACAGATTTACCATTAGGTGGATCAAAATGGGATATCTATGGTGCCTATGGATATGGAGTATGTACGGATGGTTC
Source organism: Fidelibacterota bacterium (assembly GCA_038281125.1). Lineage (GTDB taxonomy): Bacteria > Fidelibacterota > Marinisomatia > Marinisomatales > UBA1611 > NZWG01. The sequence continues at coordinate 6,079 of JAYNUL010000023.1, forward strand.
GGACGTATATATTGCTGGAAATACAGACTGGTATGGACAGTGGGATGTTGAACCATCAGGCGGATCCTGGCCCCAATATTGGAAAAATAATAATATTGTTGATTTGCCAGGGGGTCCGCAGAACTCATATGGAACAGGAACGGCTTATGACATTCGAGTAATGGATGGCAATGTTGTTGTGGTGGGAATAGCGACTGTTGAATCTCCAGATCCTTCTACACCTGAAGGCAGTTACACTTCCCCCTGCTATTGGATCAATGGAGAATTACGATATTTAGTAAACCAGTATGATGTTCCTGATGGTATTGAGTACTGGATGGAAGGTGAGGCAAAGGGTGTTTTTATTGAGTAATCTTTTGTTGAGCTAAAAAGTAGGGATCCATTTTTTTCCGATAAAAATAATTTAAAATGAGTGGAATTGGCGTATCTAAACAGTGTCAGAAATTTCATAATTTTATACAAAGATATATACCATTATTTTTAATAATCATTCAGTAATTAAGAAAGGTAACTCACATGAAAATAAATCGTAAAATTGTAACTTTTTCAACGGTGTTAATAATACAACTTTTATCATTTGCGTTGGGAAGTACTCACGATGATTTTTGGAATTTTAAACAAAAGGTAGATGAAGGTTCAACCTTTGAATTAAACGTCTCAACCTTAAGGGAAGCTCTTCAACAGGTACCTCATGTTTCTGAAAGGAAACCTTCGGATATTATTTTAGTCATGCCATCAGCTGACGGTAAAAAACATTCTTTCACATTTTATCAAAATACCGTTATCCATCCCAATCTTGAGAAAAAATATCCGAACATTAAAACCTATGTTGGTGTTGGAGTTAAAAATCCAACACATAGAGCAACAATCGTTTTGAATGGAGATAGAATTATTGGATCTGTTGAATCCAATATAGATCCATCCTTTTTCAAATCATTTAATGCTGAGGATAGAAGAGATGGTATTCTAGTTTTTAATGAAACCATTAGAAATCAAGATGTCATATGTAAGACCAATAGCAGTGTGTTAGAACAAAATAGAGAGTTTCCAGAATGTATGGGTACAGATGATCCATGTTATCCTGCTGGAGTTGAGTTAGTAACTTATCGGTTCGCCGCCTTTTTAACTGAGGCCGTAACCAATGATGCTGCTGACGGTACGGTAGAAGGTGGTTTAACCTGGTTGGTTGGATCTGTTGCATACGTCAATGCATTGTATGTTAGAGATGTTGCCTTTCAATTACAAATAGTAGAAAACAATGACGAATTGATCTTTACTGATAGTAACCCTGCACCGGATGTATTCAATCAAGATTGTGGCGGTGGCTGGGGAGATCTCGGATGCGAACTTGGTGTGGTTGATTCTGTTTTGGATGCTCGAATTGGTAGTGGAGGCTGGGATTCGGTTGATGAAGAAAGAGTATGGGATTATGGAGCACTTTTTGATCATGGATATCCAGGTGGACTTGCCTATTGTCCAGGGCCTACATCTGCGCAGGTACCAGCTATGTATGTCTTTTCCCATGAGGTAATGCATAATTTTGGTTCTCCTCATAACTATTGTGGAGAAAATGGTATTAGAACTGCTTTGGGTGGAACCATAATGGTCCATAGGGTCAATGAAACCAATAATGTGTTTTCAACACACAGTACGGAATGGGCTTTGAATTATCAAGAATCCGTGGGGCCATACGGGAATTGGTATTACCATAATGGTTTTACCACCGAAGAATTAAACAATATAATTCCAGAAGTTCTTTTGCCAGAAGCAGGGTTTACGATACCTGCTGAAACACCTTATGTTCTTGAAGGAAGTAGTGATCCAATAAGTGAAAATTATACCTATAACTGGGAATCCAATGACACTGCTGATGAACAGTATTCAGCAGATCCAGATGCAACGGATTTACCATTTCTTTTACCAGACCAAGGCTCTCTGTCTATTACGGTCACTCCTCACCTTGAGGGAAATAAAAGATTCTTTCCGGATATGGATATATTATTAAACAACGAATATGAAAAATATGGTGTCAATGCATATACTGGAATCAATCAGATTGTAGAAAAATTACCTTTTGCAACCAGAGAAATGAATATGCGTCTTGTGGTAAGAACAAATGACCCATATGCTGGGGCATTAAATCATAAAAATCTTAAGTTTTTTGTAGATGGAACCGCAGGACCTTTTCGAGTTACCTCTCAACCCGATTCAACGGTATGGTCAGTGGGCTCTGAAGAAACAATTACATGGGATGTAGCAAATACTGATGATCCAGCCGGTGTAAATTGTCAGGCAGTTGATCTCGTTCTTTCTATTGATGGTGGAGAAAACTTTGATTTCATCATTGCAGAAAATGTACCCAATACTGGTACATATTCTTTTACAGTACCCCCAATACCTCCATCCCCTAATTCTAGGCTAATGATTCAGGCATCTGAAAATATATTTTTTGATATCAACAATGGGGTTATCAATATTCAAAATACCAACACACCAAACGTTAGTCTTCTTGAAAGCAATTTAGAAATTAATCTGGTTCCAAATAGCGTTGGGTATTTCAGTTTTGATATCCAAAATAATGGTGAGGTTGGGTCTGTTTTGCCTTATCGTACGGATGTTGCCATGGAATACATGATTAACGAAACATTTGATGGTCAAATATTACCACAGGGTTGGAGCGATACAACCGATGCGGAATGTGATAATCCTGGATGGTTTATAAGTTCAGATGCCTCGAGTTCCTACTTCCAGATTCCTCCTGCTGATGGATTTTATATTGTTGTAAATGATGATGCATGTGGTGGAAATAGTGATGGAAGTAATGATATGTTATTTACCAATACATTTAGCTTACCGGAAGGACTAATTGAATTGTCCTTTCGCAGATTTTTTACTGGTACTTATGGACAAACACTTCGTGTTCTTATATCAGCTGATAATTGGGAAAATTCTGATGAACTTCTGTATTTAGATGGTTGGGATGGAAATGAAGAATGGGTTTATGAGACATTAAATATAACTTCCTACGCTGGCCAGGATATTGCTATTGCTTTTCATTCAAGCGATGGAGGTGGTTGGGCATCAGGAGTTGCATTGGACAATATTTCCATTGGGTTTACTCCTGTTTGGATCTCTACGGAAGCAAATGGATATATAGGATATGGAGAAAGCGAATCTGCTGAGTTTATGGTGAATACAGAAGGTATGGATTTAGGAATATATAGTACATCATTGGTTGTAGAGAATCTTCAGACGTCTGAAAATGATATCCTAGGTGTAACACTTAATGTTACAGAGGAAGTGGTCCAGGTTGATCAGGACATATTACCATTAGAATTGCATCTATATCAAAATTATCCGAACCCATTTAATCCTGAAACAGCAATACGCTTTTCAGTCCCAGTTGAGCAAGATGTAACCCTTGCAATTTATGATATGCTAGGGAAGCAGATTAAGGTTGTGAACTATGAGAATATGAATGCAGGATATCACCAGTTTATTTGGGATGGAAGAAATCAAAGTGGTCATGTGATTAGTACCGGTGTCTATTTCTGTAAGCTTGTAACATCTTCAAAAGTAATGATGAGAAAAATGTTATTTCTAAAATAGACACAAGAAAACAACTTTGCTAATCCAGTATCTGAAGAATGCGGCGATCGGTAGATGTCCTGAGTGTGCTGAGGATAAGTTATTCTCTAGGTGGTCAAAAATGAAAGATCAGTGCGGTAATTGCGGTATCTGGTTTATTGAAAAAAATGGTGATAATTGGTTCTTTCTACTGTTTATAGATAGGGGTTTATTTATTTTTCCAATTATTGTTGGATATTATTTTAATATGAGGCCTGAGGGCTTGATCGCGTTATGCCTACTTCTAATGGTCACGTTTATAATTGCCACACCATTTCGACTTAGTTTGTGTCTTGCATTAGAACTCTTCTTAAGACGAAAGTTTCAAAAAGATTCTCAATTAATTCATAAATAATTCACATTCCATTATTAAAATCACGCCCTAAAATTTTTAAGTAATATAAGAAAAGGAGACATTATGTCTAAAACAAGTAAACTATATGATCAGATCAAAGGTCATCTTGATACATTTGAAGCAGAACACGCAAAAAACATGGCTGGAAATAAAGCTGCTGGTTCTCGCGCTCGTAAAGCAATTGGCGAAGTTAAAAAACTTGTCACTGATTATCGTAAAGCATCGGTTGCTGGAGAGTAATTCATCCATAATTAAAAACCCCGCTTTGTAGCGGGGTTTTTTTTTGGAAAATAATTGAGGAAGTTAAATGAGAAAAGAATCCATTAGAAATATTGCCATTATCGCACACGTTGATCATGGGAAAACCACTCTCGTCGATGGACTATTAAAACAGAGTGGGACGTTCAAGGCTCATCAGGATATTGAAGACCGTGTTATGGACTCAATGGATCTAGAAAAAGAAAGAGGTATCACAATTACTGCGAAGAATACTGCAGTATTTTATGAAGATATAAAGATTAATATATTGGATACCCCAGGTCACGCAGACTTCGGGGGCGAGGTAGAGAGGAGCTTGAATCTTGTTGATGGTGCTTTGCTTCTTGTTGATGCTAGCGAGGGCCCTCTTCCTCAAACAAGGTTTGTACTCAAAAAAGCATTGGAGAAGGATCTGCCAATCATATTAGTTATCAATAAGATTGATCGTTCTGATGCTAGAATTACTGAGGTGGTTAATGAGGTTTATGATCTTTTTATAGATCTTGATGCATCCGAAGATCAAATAGAATTTCCTATTATTTATACAAATGCAAAGCTTGGTGTTGCTCATATAGAACTTGAAAGCGATTCATCGGATCTTACTCCTTTATTTAAAACAATACTTAGTACTGTTGAGGGTCCAAAGGCTGATGATAACCATGTACCACAATTTCTCGTAACCAGTCTAGACTATGACTCTTATGTTGGGCAGATTGCGGTGGGTAGATTAAATAATGGTAAATTAAATATGAACGGGTCTTATTCACTCTGTAAGGTAGATGAGGTCAGGACTAATCAAAAATTTTCTGCGTTATATACCTTTCAAGGATTAAAAAAGGTTCCTGTAGATGAGGTAGAGTCTGGAGATATTATTGCATTTGCTGGCGTTGATGATATTTCAATAGGAGATACTATGTCGGACAATGAATCTCCAGACCCATTGCCACGAATTCAGGTTGATGAGCCAACAGTATCCATGCTATTCTACGTAAACGATAGTCCTTTTGCTGGGCAGGATGGAAAGTTTCTAACTACAAGGCATATTTCAGAGAGATTAAATAGAGAAACACTAAGCAATGTATCTTTGCAGGTCACCGCTACGGAGAGACCAAATGTATTTGAGGTCAGAGGTAGAGGAGAGTTACAGATGGCCATTCTCATAGAAACGATGAGAAGAGAAGGGTACGAGTTCATGGTATCTAAGCCTCAAGT
>JAYNUL010000023.1:11630-18266 GCA_038281125.1 Fidelibacterota bacterium
CAAAAAGCGAAAATGATAAAGTTCTTGAGCCTATGGAAAAGGTATTTTTAGATGTCCCTGAAGATAAAGTAGGCATTATTACGGAAAAATTATCTGGGCGTAAGGGAAAAATGACAAACCTCCAAAATCATGGTACAGGAAGAGTCAATCTAGAATTTTCGATCCCCTCAAGAGGTCTTATTGGTTTCAGATCACAGTTCATGACCGATACCCAGGGAGCTGGTATTATGAATAAACTATTCGATGGTTATCAACCCTGGTTTGGTCCGATCCCGCAAAGAAATTCGGGAGCCCTTGTTTCAGATAGAAATGGTAAAGTCACTACGTATGCCTGCATTGGGATGGTTGACCGAGGAGAACTATTTGTTAGCGTAGGTACTGATGTCTATGATGGAATGATCATTGGTGAAAGAAACCGGGATGGAGATTTGAATCTGAATATTACTAGAGAAAAAAAGTTAACCAACATGCGTGCATCAGGTTCAGACAATACTGTTACGCTCAGACCCCCGAGACAATTATCTTTAGATCAGTTTATTGAATTCATAGCAGAGGATGAACTTGTCGAGGTAACTCCAGAAAATTTAAGATTAAGAAAAATGGAACTCGATCAGAACAAACGTGCATCTCAAAAGAAAAAAGAAAAATACGCCAATCAGTAGAGATTGAATGATGGATCGAGCAAACATTACCCAATTAGGACTACCACTCAAAAATTTAGTTCATTTAGCTGAAGATAAATATAAAGAGAAGCCTAGTATCTTTCTATTACATGGATTTGGAAGTAATATGAAAGACCTATTTGGATTAACACCCTTTTTTGGTGAAGGTTGGAACTGTATCAGTCTTCAAGCAAACATACAGATTCAGTATGATGGGTGGGGCTGGGCAGAGCTTGACCCTATGAACATAAGGAAATTGCCCAAACCAGAACAAATAGCACTACACTTTGATATGATCTCTAAGTCTATAGAACAAACTATTGATGAATTGGAACTAGATAAAGAAAAAATCAATCTGCTTGGGTTTAGTCAGGGAGCATCTCTTAGTATTTACTGTGGACTGAAAATCCCTGAAACATTTAAAACGGTTGTAGCTTTATGTGGTTATGTACCAGAAGATAATATTAGACAGGGAATTGATAGGTCCGAGGAAAGAGATATTGAAATTTTTATGGGCAATGGTACTCTAGATCAGATCGTAACCTTGCCAATAGCTCAGGCTTCTCGGGATTATCTTAATTCAATAGGTATAAGCCTGCATTATAAGGAATATGAATCCGGTCATACAATACCAAATGATTGTTTAAACGATACTTTACAATGGCTTAATCATCACAATGATTTTGATGTAACTAGAGATCATAATAAGTCGCAACAATATGATCCAAATACAGGGAATTACCCATCCATAAATAAAAAACCCCGTTAGAAACGGGGTCGGCTATTTACTTGGAAACGACGATTACCAGTCGTCGTCACCCCAATCATCACCGTCATCGCCCCAGTCGTCACCATCTTCCTCTTCAAGGTACGAAGCCTGCTCATCTAACCATGCCTGATAGTCATCCTCTTCATGAATAGTAACGTATCCCTTCATCCTATAATGACCTAGTCCGCACAATTGAGCGCAAGCAATCTCTAATCCTTTTCCTTCCCTTTTTGTACCCACTGTAGTTTTCAAAAATTCTTCAGAGGTACTTGTGGCTGTGAAATGTACTGGTATGACCATTCCTGGTATTGCATCTTGCGATACTCTGAGCTCTGGAAGTTTAAAATTATGTATCACATCTTTTGAGCTAAGATCGACTCTAATTTTTCTATTAACAGGGATATGAAGCTGATTTATAGTGGTAAAATCATCTTCAGCAAATTCGCTACTTCTGTCTAGCCCAATTGGGTTGTCTTGTTCATCAACAAGATCAATCCTAGTTGCTCCAAATTTACCATCTGGCCCTGGATAGTGTATGTTCCAGGCATATTGTTGTGCGATAACTCTTACCGTTTCGGCATCTCTCGAATCTGGCACATCATTAACACGCTCGGCCCATATAGGAAATGCGAATCCAAATAGAATTACAATCTCAATTACGGCTACAGTCGCTTCTAGTACAGATGAGTAGTGCGATTCAACTCCTTTATAATTCGCTTTTTTATTTTTTGAGGACCGAAATTTTACCAGGCTTACAATAAAAAATATACCCCATCCAATGAATAGAACAAGCATCAGGTAATGCACAATGACAATAATCTCATCAATTCGTCCGCTAACGGAGGATATCCCAACAGGGAGCCCAAAATATCTTAAAAGCTCAATCATATTATTTTATTTGGTTTATTTTCTTTGATTTCAGCCCAATAGATACAATACCAACTAGAATCGCAAATAACAATGGGCCAATTACTCCTAACAGCGTAAAAATTGCCATGTCCATTCCTTTACCAGCATTACTGTTTGGGTCACCATAGCAGGTAGAACATGCACTGAGATAATCAAATATAAACATCAGAGCAAATGCAAAAAGGTACTGAAATCTTTTCATGAATTATATCACTCGAAACTTTTTTATTATTGAAACTAAGTAAATAATTAGGGATATCGAGAAAGCAGCGCTTAGCAGAGAAAAGATCAAAGCGTATTCTATACTGCTGTTTGACATTGCAAAAGAGAAATAGGCTGTCAGAAGGATTGACAAAATTATAATAACTGAGTGGGTGATTTTTAGACTCATATTCTTACCAAGCGTTAGCCTGATCCGTAAGTGAAATCAATGGTATAAACATCAATATCAAAAATGCAACCATAGTTGTGGCAAGTATCCATATGACTGCTGGTTTCTCTTCAAGGAGATGCATAAAGAAACTTAGTACAAGACTTCCTTTAATAGTAGCTACTGTAATTGCGATAAAAAATGCTTCTATAAAAGACACGTCAAGAAAGCTAACTGCAACCGTAACCACGGTTAGAATAGCAAGCGCGATGAATACATTAACATACACCTTGATGTGATGTTGAATATCTTCTGCGTGATTCTCTTTTATTTCTTTATTTTGACTCATATTAATCTATAGTAGGTATAGTATTGGAAAGAGGAATATCCAAACAAGGTCAACAAAGTGCCAATACAGTCCAGTTATTTCGATTCTATTTGCAAGTAATTCTTGATCTTGCTCCCACATCTTGTCAGCCTGTTTGGTGAAGAAAAATACAAGGACTAAGAGTCCGCCTAAAATGTGCAATACATGAAGGCCCGTAAGCGTGAAATAGATTCCCATGTACGTGCTTGATGATGGATAGATACCATGATGAAACTTTCCAGTGTATTCAAAATATTTAACGACCAAAAATGCAAGCCCGCAGAGAATTGTGATACCCAGATACATTTTGTATTTATCATATTGCTGCAGCTTTAATGAGGCCCAGCTCATAACCATAGTAACACTCGATGTAATGAGAACAAGGGTATTGAATGTCGCCATCGGGACACTTAATTTTGATCCCCAATAGTCAAAATCACCCTCAGGAGCTGCAATTCTTAAAAAAACGTAAGCAGAAAATAAACCGCCAAACAACATTATCTCAGATGCAATAAATATCCAGATTCCTAACTTACTGTTATTCATTCCAGTATCTGGACGTTCTTCTAATATATATGGTATATTACTCATGGACTGGTCTGCGGGCTAAAATCTTCGTCTTTTCCAGGAACAGAATATTCGTATGGACCATGGTGTACCTCAATCTCAGAATCAAAGTTCACATGTGGCAGTGGTGGAGAGGGAGCAGACCATTCAATAGTGGTGGAGTCCCAGGGATTTCTTTCACCTGTTAACTTACCTGACAAAGAAATGATGATATTCAAAACAAATGGTATTTGAGCAAAACCCAAACAAAAAGCAGAAATAGTCATGAATTCATTCCACTGTAAAATGTCTGAGGCGTGTGCATAAGACTGACCACCATCATACATTCTTCTTGATAGACCAGCAAGACCTTGGATAAACATTGGCATGAAAATACCGTTCATAAAAATAAGCGATGGCCAAAAGTGCAGTTTGCCAAGCGACTCGCTCATTCTTTTTCCTGTAATCTTTGGAAACCAATAATAAATACCAGCAAACAGCGCAAATAGTGTTCCAGGAGCTACCACATAGTGGAAATGTCCTATAACATAATAAGTGTCATGTAAAAAGATATCAGAAGCTGCAACTCCAAGTGGAAGACCTGTCAAACCTCCAATTCCAAACATCGGAAGAAAAGATAGAGCAAACAACATTGGTGTGTTAAAGCGTATAGATCCTCCCCAAAGTGACAGGAAGAAAGCAGTCAAAACAACTACTGAGGGTATTGATATGATCATCGTCGTTAGCTGGAAGAAAGCACTCATTGACTGACCCATTCCAGTTAAAAACATATGGTGTGCCCATACAATAAACGACATGAAGCCGAGAAATGAGATTGCATAGACTAGAGATTTGTAACCCCATAGAGGCTTCCTCGTGTTGTTTGCAATGATTTCTCCAACTATCCCTATGGCAGGTAGAATAAGAACATAGACTTCAGGATGTGCAAGAAACCAGAATAAATGTTGCCAAAGTAATGGAGAGCCAGATCCGTAAGCTTCTACTGCACTTCCTGCATAAACAAGACCACTAGGTAAAAAGAAGCTTGTACCAGCTAATCTATCCATGAGCTGGAGAATAGCAGCAGATTCTAGGGGTGGAAAAGCAAGGACTAGTAAAAATGAGGTAACTAGCTGTGCCCATATGAAAAAAGGAAGCCTGAACCAAGTTAGGCCTGGTGCTCTCAATTGAACAATAGTCACAATGATGTTCATTGATCCAAGAAGTGAGGAAGTGATTAAAAAGATCATGCTCAACAGCCACATGGTTTGACCCGACTCAAATATTGAAAGTGGAGGATAGGAGGTCCATCCAGAACGAGCTGCACCCTCAGGAGTAAAGAAACTGGCGATCATAATCACACCACCGACGAAATATGACCAATAGCTTGCTGCGTTTAATTTTGGAAATGCCATGTCAGGTGCACCAATTTGCAGGGGAACTAGATAGTTACCAAATGCACCGACAGCTAGTGGAACGACACCAAGAAAAATCATAATAGTACCATGCATCGCGCCAAGCGTATTATAATTCTCAGGCAACATTACTCCACCACTTTCACTGAAAAACCATTCTCCAATATAAGGGATGACTGTTTCTGGGTATGCTAGTTGATATCGCATAACTGCCATTAACAAGAACCCAAATAACAAAAATAGCAGAGAGGTCACTCCATATTGTAGACCTATAACTTTGTGATCTACAGAAAAAACATACTTTTGTATAAAATTCTCTTCGTGGTGGTGATTATCACTCAATTGATGTGCTCCAAATCTCAGTAGTCAAATGTTAACTGATTTCAATCTATTTCAAGACTGTAGTTATCTTCAAAAGTTTCTGTTCCAAGCATTCTTATGGCATCCCATGTCATTTTTGTACAAACCCTTGCACATACTTGACAACCAGTACACTCATTAAAACGTACTTGTACTGGAGGAATAATTGGGAATTCATATTTATCGCTAGCTACAGGCTCTATGCAGTCTACAGGACAAAACGGAACACAAGCCTGACAGCCGGTACAGTTGTCTTCATCAACAACTGCTATGAGCTTTGGTCGCTTGGTTTTCTCTCTAGCGTAATCGGGAAGTTCTGGTATCCCTTTGAAATAATTATATGATGCCATTGTCTCTTTTTTATAGGGAGAAAGTTAGTTAATTAATTGTTAATAATTTATAAGATTTTATTGAAGTATATACTTTTCTATAATCCAACCCGCTCCAAAACAAATGATTGCACCAAGGAGCAATTTGGGATCCATAAGTTTTGGGAATTTTACTATAAACCCAACAGCAATCATGCACATTCCAAGTAACTCTAAACCTTTTGCAGCATAATACATTATGCGTTCACAACTTCAGGTTCGAGCTCATCAATAATTAATAGCTGTTTTCTAAAACAATCATTTTTGATTTTCAAGGACCATAGGTGATGAACATAAGCTATTGCAAAGATAAGATTGTGAACCCAAATGGGTGATATATTATTTTCAACAGCCCCAATATGAATAAACCAACCACCAACCAGGGTTATTGTAAGCATCAATTGGGGAAAGAGTTGCATCTTTAACTTTCGTTCACTTAACCATATATCTTTGTTTCCCAATCCTGACTCAATTGCACTTTTTATTGCTTTTCCAGTGGTTATAAAAAAGTACATTACAATGGTCTCTGTTATTGTAAAGATAAGGATCATAAATAGAGCGAATCGAGTATGACTCGCTCCAAAAATATCAAAGTTAAAATACCCACTTGTTCCTGTTAAAGTAAGATTGACTACATTCACAAACATAAGAACGTAGCAGGATAACATAAAAACGTACATTATTATTATAAAGTTAAATTGAATTAAACCATAAATTAAAGCTAATGACCACTGAAATCATAAAATATCAGGGATTATTTTTCGTTTTAAAAGATTCATGAAATAATGGTAACATTAGGTGTTAATAATTAATGATTTTTAAAGGATTATTCATGAAAAATATTAAGTCATTGTCGATTATGATATCGAT
>JAYNUL010000024.1:0-3620 GCA_038281125.1 Fidelibacterota bacterium
ATGGTAATGATTGGTGATTCAGAATCACTTTGTGACCTTGCTTGAGCGCCTTGAAAGGTTGGCAGTGCAATCTGTGGACTAAATCCTGTTAAACAAAAGAACCCAAGACCAATAATTGAAAAGGAAAGACTTCTTCTCATTTTAGTAGAAGCATTTTCTTTGTTTTTCGATGATCGCGGCTCCTGAATTCCGAAAAGTATACCCCTGAGGACACTCTTAGACCCTGATCATCCAATCCGTTCCACTGCATGGTGTGGTAGCCATAGTTTAGCTCACCTGAAAAGAGGGTTCGTACTTTTTGTCCCAATATATTGTAAATGACAAGGGTGACATCTCCAGTTATTGGCAGAGAGATATCCATTTTGGTTACAGGATTAAATGGATTTGGATAGTTTTGACCTAGAGAAAATTCTGTTGGAATAGAATTCAGTATCTCATCCACCATGGAAAGAACATATGCTTCTTCTCCAACAATAATTTTGAAATCGGAAAAGGCTGAGTTCATTTTGGGTATACTTATGGACTCGTAAGGAAAATTCTTGATAATGTTTCGGGAAGTAACATCTACAATCATCAGTAGTATATTATTAGGAAGTTCATGGTCAAAAGATCCCTTTAGAAGTAAAGGTTCTGACTGTCTGGTGCTATTGACCCTCATATCCCAAACACCATTGGTTTCATTGGATGATCTTAAATCTTTACTATAATCATAGGATCCATTGTTCTCAATATCTAAACTAATGTGAACGCGTTGTGATAGAGACGGTAGAATGGTCATGTCATTCAAATCAATCATGTCTTTACAGTCACTGCATCTTCCAATTGCACTGGTTCTATCGAAACTCGTGCTATTTGATAAATCAAGATTTAATGTCCAACCAGAGCGAGCGGTTCTTGCAGCAATGGTAGTATCCTGAATTGGATGAAAAATAATTTTACCAGAATCGGTAGTACTCTGTACAGCATATCCAGCCCAGGGCTCAAACACAGTGGTATCAGCCCAACCTTCTTTAGAATCAGATCCATATTTATAGGGAGCGGAGACACCAGAACTAAGTTCGGCCTGTACAGGAAATGGAAATGGACTTCCGACCATATTGGCACCCTTGTGCAACGCAATCTCATAAGGTTTTAAAGGAACAGAATATCCCGTAGTGTCCTTATTACTAAACACTACAGGTTCATTATAACTATGTTTAAACCAGTAGGCTCGCCCAATAACAATACTATCTGGTTTAAACCAAGTCTCTTCTATAGGGTCCCAGTCGTAAAATACATGGCCATCCTCAAGATTATTTGGTTTTACCTCATTGCTGTCAATAACACCTGGAATAGAAAATAATTTCCATCGATTCGCAACCAAACCTTCTGGATAAAAGCTCATGGTTGAATCCGCCATAGTAAGCTCACCCTTTGCAAATTGCATGGTAGGAGTTTGTATCGAGCTGAAACCTATATTAGACATTCCATCAATAGTAACAACCTGACCTCTAAGGTTATAAACAGTCTTTAAACTATCAACAACACGGACTTCATAAGTTGAATCGTTTACAGCCTGCATTGGTAAGATAATTCTTTCATCATTACCTCCTATCTGTGCATGCAGTTCAACAGATTCAATACCATTAATATCATTGACAACTGCCTCAATTATTATCTGTTTATCAAATCTTTTAATCGTATCGGGAAACACAACGTTCATTGTAGGTGGCATAGAATAAATACCAGATGCAATATTCCAAATACCACCGCTCAATGACAATGTATCCCCACTTCCTGATTGGTTAAAATTTTTACCTAAAGAGCCATTCAAAATCAATGAATCACCAACCATTGGACTTTGACTTAGCGATACCTGCTGAGTAATAATCTTATAATCATTGGAGTAAACCAATGATAATAACAATGGGATGATTAATAGGGTATTTTTCAACCTGAAGACCGTGGTTTTTATAGATTTAAACAATATTAAGGTCTCCAAAGATTGTATGATGGATAATTTTATCTAATTCTATTGAAAAACCGGTTTCACGACGAGTACATGGCTCACAACTACCATTTTTTAGATAAAATGGAAAAGATTTATTGATGGTAGTTGCTATAATAACTACCTTTTTATTTCCCGTCGTGAAATAAGATGTTTTTAAGTAATATTTACAGTTTGCAGTTATTTCTTTTATTCTAAAGTATACAAAACGGGTAGTCGTTAAAAAGAATGAAAATTTCTTAACCATTTTATTTGAGAAATGAATGTTACTTTTCATTGCTATACTACTTTTTTTCATTTATCTATTAAAGATATTGATAATAGTTCAATTAAGATGTTGTATCGCCTGAAACAACAAAAACGTCGCTACCTAGGTGAACTAGTGTAAGAATTGCATACTGACCTGCTGTCTTGCTTCCATTTCGGTTGTTAAGTGTAGTACTTGAAGCACTTAAAGATACCTGCCCACTTCCATTTTGTATTATCATACAATTAAATCCAGCTGGTAAGCTTGCAGGTACCGTAATTGTTATCGAACTATTGCTGGAACAAACAATGATTGTACCATTATCAGATGCTGCCAAGGTTTTAGAGGTACCAGATTCTGTTTGTAAATCTGCGCCATAACCTGTGAGAGCATTATCATTAAAGTCTGTTTTTCCATCGATAACTATAGTCCCATCTACGGAATTCGTGATGGATTCATCGTTTTCAAGGATCAATCCACCTGAACCTGTAATATCTACACCAGCCGCATAAACCGTTGCTCCCTGATCTTGTGCCATATAAACTGCAGTCACATCTGCATTACCTAGTGTCACCGAGTTATTTGCTTGCCCAGTTACCCCATATCCAATTGTGGCCTGGTTTACTGCATCTTCTGCACTAGGATCTGAATCGGAGCCAAGAATCACATTTTTATTTCCTGTAGTAAGGAGAATACCAGATTCATGACCAATGGTTACATTATCATCTCCAGTTGTAATTAATTGTCCACTAGATTTACCAACAGCTGTATTATCATTTCCTGAGGAATTATCTCTTAAGCTACTGTTTCCAATTCCTACATTCCTGTCTCCACCGGCATTATCATTTAATGAATTACTTCCCACGGCTGTATTGTAATTACCGCCTGTATTAGAAGCCAAACTACCTGAACCAATTGCTGAATTTCCTGTTCCACCAACATTGGCTTTTAATGCATTATAACCCACACCCATATTGTCACTTCCAGTCGTATTTACAGTTAATGCATTGTAACCTATTGCAACATTGTTATCTCCTGTTGTTACTGCATCTAAAGCTATAACTCCAAGAGAAACATTTCTCAAAGCTCCATCTGTAGTTGATGAAGGATCTTGACCAAGATAAAGAGAATTGTCTTCAACCAATGCATCGGTTAACCCGTTAACGCTTGTAGCTGCCGTACTTGCAACCCAGGAACCTGCACCATCTCCATCAGAGGTCCAAACTTGACCGTTGGTACCTGCAGAAGTAATAAAATACTCATTATTTTCGACCTTACTTGCAGATAATGTTCCATCTGCAAGGTCGGTTAAATCATCATCTGCTGCTTGCTTCGCATCCAACTGATCCTGAACCGATGAGGTTACTCCATCTACATAGTTTAATT
>JAYNUL010000024.1:3720-18070 GCA_038281125.1 Fidelibacterota bacterium
TACTTACTGTACCTTTCGCATCCAACTGATCCTGAACCGATGAGGTTACTCCATCTACATAGTTTAATTCAGTTACAGTAGCTGTAATACCATCAAGAGTATTAATCTCAGATGCAGTCGCTGTAACTCCGTCCAAAATGTTCAATTCTGCAGTTGTAGAGGTTACGCCATCCAATATATTTAACTCTGCTGCTGTGGAGGTAACACTTAAATCTGCAAGGGTACTTACTGTACCTTTCGCATCCAACTGATCCTGAACCGATGAGGTTACTCCATCGAGGTACCCAAGCTCTGTTAATGTCACTGTAGAGGTATCTATCTTACCACTTGTATTCGTAACTAGAGCCCTAGAAGAAGTAAGATCTTCTGTATCAATAGAGGACCCAGATCCAGTTAGTCCTGCTGAAGCTGCCCAGGAACCTGCTCCGTCTCCATCTGAGGTCCAAACTTGACCGTTAGTTCCTGCAGATGTAATAAAATATTCATTGTTTTCGACCTTGCTTGCAGATAATGTTCCATCTGCAAGATCTGCAAGATCTGCGTCATAGCCTTGAACATCAACTCCAATTTCCAGTCCTAAATTTTGTCGAGCAGTTGTAATGTCGGATGCACCAGTTCCACCATCCGCAATAGAGATATCTGTTATGCCACTTACAGAACCTCCTGTAATTGCTACACTGTTTGCATCTTGAGTAGCAATAGACCCAAGACCTAGACTAGTACGAGCATCAGATCCATTCTCAACTATCCATCTTGTACCATTTGAAACAATAACATTTCCATCAAGATGATTAAGATTACTTATATCGGTAAGATTATCAGAGGCACCCTGCTTGGCATCTAATTGGGTCTGAATTCGTGAAGTCACTCCATCTAGATGAGCTAATTCTGCGCTAGTAACGTCTGATACTGCTACCTTACCATCGACATCTGAAATTAATGCCCTAGATGCATCAAGATTGTTTGTGGCAATGCTGGTGGCAGCTCCAGTAATTCCAGCCACATCACTCCAGTCTCCTGCGCCATCTCCATCTGAAGTCCACACCTGACCGTTTGTTCCTGAGGAGGTAATGAAATACTCATAGTTTTCAACTTTGCTTGCAGATAACGTGCCATCAGCAAGATCTGCAAGATCTGAATCAAAGCCTTGAACATCTACACCAATTTCTAGGCCAAGATTACTTCGTGCTGAAGAAACATCAGAAGCACCCGTTCCACCATCGGCAATGGCAATGTCTGTTATATCACTAATTGACCCGCCTGTAATTGCTACACTATTTGCATCCTGAGTGGCAATAGACCCTAGACCTAAACTAATGCGGGCATCGGATCCGTTTTCAACCGTCCAATTTGTTCCATCAGACACAACAATATTCCCATCTGCATGATTTAGTGTTGAAATGGTAACCGTGTTTGAATCTAATTTGGCATCTAATTGTGCTTGAACGTCAGAGGTTACATTTTCAAGATATTGGACCTTTTCGGCTGATAGAGACCCATCAGAAAGATCTGTTAAGTCCGCATCGTATCCTTGAACATCTACACTTATTTCTAGTCCCAGGTTCTGTCTAGCTGTAGCTATATCCGATGCACCGGTCCCACCATCAGCAATTGCAATATCAACCACATCAGTTATTCTACCTCCTGAAATATCTACATTATCTGAAGCCTGGGTAGATAAAGTTCCCAACCCTAATGATTCTCGAGCGTCAGAACCTGATTCTAGCGTCCAACTCGTTCCATCCGATACAATGAAATGGTCATGGTTTTGTGGTAAACCAGCTAGAGTAGTAAGGTTTGCATTTAAATCTTGTTTCCCATCAAGCTGATCCTGGATGCTTGACGTTACACCATCCACATAGTTTAGTTCTGTTGAATCTGCTGTGATTCCAAGATCCTCAAGACTGTTAACTGGTCCAGCACCAATTGCATCAATTTGCGCTTGAACGTCTGAAGTAATATTTTCAAGAAATTCTACTTTTTCAACAGATAGAGTTCCATCCGCAAGATCTGCAAGATCCGCATCATAGGCCTGTATATCCACACCAATTTCTAGTCCAAGATTTTGACGAGCAGTACTATTATCTGACGCTCCAGTACCTCCATCCGAAATTGCAAGATCGGTAATGTTTGTTATCGAACCTCCTGAAATATCTATATCATCAGAGTTTTGACTTGCAATAGTACCTATGTTCTCCGCTTTTACAAATTCGGAAAGCGTATCATTTGAAACATAAACTGAAAGATCGGGTAAATTATCAAGATCGTCATAACTATTACTTAGTGCAACGCTTGATAAGTTTGACGTAAGAGTGTAAGCAGATAAACTATCCGACATGATATAATAGTTTAATGTATCAGACTCTAATACCTCAGATAGATCTGGACGACCACTTAGATCCTGGTAATTTCCTGTGAATGCAACAGAGTCAAGACTTGTGATTTTAGGGTACTCAGACAAGGTGTCTTTCTGAGCGAAGACTGAAAGGTCTGGTCTATTATCTAGGTCTAAATAGCTTCCTCCCTGAGAATATTTTGCCGTATCAGAGACAACAGAATAAAAAACAGAGGTCATTTCTTGTCTTGGGGATAGCGTTGTTTCACCTACTGCTATCTCAAGATATGAGTTTGCAGGGACGCTTGTAATTGCGTTGACAATTCCAAGGGTAGCGCTAATGACTCCATCGCTAACACCAATACTCTGAGTTTCTTCCCAGAATGCAGTGCCTCCTTCTGACTGTTCAAATAATTTAAACGTCACCTGGTATGTCCCATTGCTCACAGCCCTACCATTAGCCTTAGTCAAAAGACCCTGGTAGGATAAGCGTCTGGGTACGGCATCTTGCTCAGAGTTCATTTGCACTCCAGCGTTTTTCAGACGTTTGAATGAAGGTTTAGTTTGATTGTTCTTCTGGGCTATGGCTAATGAGCCTAATAACACAGAAATGAGTAAGAACTTTCTCATGATCAACTCCTTTGATGATCTAATACGATGAAAAAAACTTAAAATGGAAAATCTGGTGGAAGGTCAATTGCACCGCCGTCACTCAAGGCAGCAGAGACTCCCTGATTCAACAATACCAAAAGTATTCCAAACAATAGTGGGTGGCTTTTTAGATAGGCAGCGATTCTGCGATTCCTATCTGAAATCTTCGTAAATATCGATACTTTTTTCTTAGGAACAAGGTCACCAAGCGCAGACTCTACGGCAGTCTTTATGGGCTCTTCGAGACCGTAGATTCCTTCTTTTAGAATGATATAGTAAGGATAATGAATGTATTTAAAACGACTACTGTTCGACACCGTTTTGTACTGTACTCTGGTCAATCTATGGCCCAATGTATGTGTCGCGTATAGCGTGGTCATTGCGTGGTTATTAACTCTGAGCTGCGCTACGTCCATCACTCTGTTATCATTATCAGTTATGGTGCTTATTATTCCATCCGTTGTTACAACTCTTATGGATCCAAACATGTTGTCAGCAATGTAAAGGCGGTTCAAAGAATCAAAATCAATACTGACCGGTGACCCTAAATAAGATTCAAGGGCCATGACCCCATCCATTGCAGTGGCGAGAGTACTCTCTGTACCCGCTATGGGAATTACTGAGCCATCCATGGCAACACGAAAAACAACTCCTGCCGTCATACTGCTTACAAACAATGATCCATCACTTGATAGTGCAATATCTGTTGGTTTGTTGATCACTCCAGGAGCAAGAAGCGTGGTCCTGTTGCCCTTCGGGTCAAATTGTTGGACGGAACCATCACCCTCAAATAAGACCACTACGTTTCCTTCAGGGTCTACTCGTATACTTGTTGGAGTGTTTGGTTCATCATTTCGGATTAGGCCACTTTCATCCCTTGGGGTTGAATAAATAGTAGAGATAGCTCCCTCATAAATCTTTTTTACGGTGTGGTCGTGTTTATCTGTAATATAGAGCTCCCCTAAATACCCTGAGCATACTCCTGAAGGGTAGTAGAGACTTTCTTTATCCCCTGACTTTGAAATTGCATTTTTTGGATGCATCTCTATTCCAAGCTTGTTTACGCTCTGTCTATTTCCAGACACAACCACCAAAGATCCATCTGATTCAAAACCTATGGATTCAGGATAACGAAGAGTACTGTCGGCATGTGGACTCATGATGATGGTATCAGCCTCCCAAAAACTAGTAGGTTCATTTTCATATATATCGCCCAGCTTAAAATAATGAAACTCCAATTGAGAATAATCGTTTATTCCCCATGTAAGGACCTGCCCAGCCCGTTCTAAAAATGCATTTTCAGCCGCACAGTCAAATGTTTGACAATTGAATTTGTATTCAAGAGTGGTGTCTACTACCTCTGTGTAATAAAGCGTGTCTACTGATGTAACTGTTTCATATTTCCGAAATACATAAGAAGTATCAGAGGTCGTTGTAGTATCCTCAGGGTTGGCATCAGTGAAAATTGTATCAACCGGAGCACTAGCGTAGCCGGATCTGTCTTCTTTGGTTGAGAGCGTGTCATTGGTTACCAAAAGGACTGTATCAGGCTCTACCCTACTTCGCTCATATTCCTTATTCACCTGCACCACAGAAGGAATATCTCTGTTTGGATCAAGAACATCCTGCGTACCACGCGATTTAAGAAAGTCATAAACAAAGGAATTAATAATATCTACTTCCATCGGATTTAGCCTACTCTTGTTGATCGGCTGGATAGTCAAGTGACCCGCATTGATGACTGTTTCAGTGAGAGGTTCTCTATTTTCGCCAGCATCTTCCATAACCGTGTAATTATTTTCATCCTCAGATAATAGAATATCTGAAAATTCACTAGCAGACTCTATAGAGATAGCAGGGTCAACCGTAATTATCATTGTATCACTGTCGCTAGATCCTACAAGGTTTTGAACCCTCAGTATGACACCGTACTGCGACTCAGAACTTACCGTTGGAAGATCTAGCTCAAGAAACTTATCTCTTGTGATGATTTTTTTTATGCTTACTCTATCACTAGACTCGAGACCCTCAAGCTCTGATTCAGTATAGGGGATCATAGAATCAAATTGTTCAAAACTATAATCATCCTGGAATAATAAATTAGGAGCAAAAGACCATTCATATGTAAGTGACCCATTGCTAGGCTGGGAGCGAGATGCATCGAGGATGACTGTAGAAGATGAGTTCCCTCTGATATCTTCGCCGAGATCGCAAACGACCTTCCTGGATTTTAACTGCCTCCCTGATTCGTCATACAATAATTCCTGAGCATACAGTACGTTTAGAAGAGTAATGAAGAATAAGTTACTTATATGTTTTTTTTTCATTTTTAATCACCAGATTAATTTGTAATACAAAAAAAAGAGACCTTGGAAAATCCAAAGTCTCTTATAAAAGCTTTTCTATAATAGGGTAGAAGATATGTTGATTCAATTACTTGAGAACGTGATCTATAGCACACAAGTAATGCTCAGTGGCACAACCTAGAAGTTTGCCCTGTAGTTTAGACCAAACCAAAATTTTGAATCTGGCATCCAGTTACCCTTTAAATCACCATTTTTTGAAAGAGTTGATATGGATAGGCCAATATCATCTGTGACATTCAGACTAAATCTATGCATGGTATTAAGTCCAGAAATAAATTGTAAAGAGTATTCATAAAATGGAACCTTCGAAACTTTAATAAAGTCCATAAAGGAGAGCCTTTCAATAAACTTAGGTTTTTCACCAATTACTCCTATGACATCAAACCTTATGTAAAAAGAACTTAGCCTGGTAAATGGATCTCCTTCATCATTCAATTGCTCCTCGCTCCACCCATCCTCACTAAGAGTTTGATTAAAAAAGGTTCTATCATAAAGCTCTTGGTTATTATCTTTTGCTTCCTGCCTTGTATCTTTTAGACGATGGGCAATTTTAAGATAGTGAAAACCAGGTGCTGCAGTTATCCTACCAACCGATGGTAGCTTTACCGGAACCTCAACAGTTGTAGCAGCAAGTGCATAGCTGTCCAAAATATTAATGTTTTCTGTTTTATCTAGAATTTCTTGTCCATCTGCGAATGAGCTTGAAAGACTATCTAGAGAATATAGCATTTCTCCCGAACTTGGTGGATAAAATGAAAACCCTATCAAACCATGGAGACTGGTTCTAGTACCAAATAAATTATCAATGTTCCCCCTGGCATAAAGCCCTAGATAATCAGAGCTTACCACATCAACATTCTCATAGGACCCAGTTCCAAAGTCAAATGCAAACGGAACACGAACTCCAAATTCGGACCTCTGCGTCGCAACGCCTAGTTCACTTGATCCTGCCAATAGACCAGGTAGCCCAATAAGTGAATTTCCAACCCTCATATTGGATGAATACTGAATGAGGTTGGAACGCATTGAGAATGAGGAAAGCGACATTTTAAAATTGTTTGCATGCCACACTGCAAAGGTTGATCCATACCCAGCCATCAACCTCTCGCTCTCATTTTTATGGAATACTGTTTCAGAATCGCTGGTAAGGTATTCCTCTTTCGCAATCAATACTTTTTGAATGTCTTGGCTGAAAACCCAATCAACTTTTTCACGATCAATGACAGAAAAGTCTAGGCCATTTCCGTACCAAATTTCATAGATCTCTTCTGAGTTACCCTTTTGCTGAACAATGATTATCTGGTCTGTTGGCGCCATCTCACGTATGGAGGTGTCCCCACCATCCTCGATCGCATCGCCATCACCTCCATTTGTATACTTGAGGGACATGTAATTTTGTATCGCATCTTCCATAAGAATATGGTATGGCTGATGGTCGACGGTCCAGGCAACAAATTTTCTTTTATCTAATGCAATAACCTCAGTCTCTTCAGAATCTTTCACCCTTACATGCACCTTACCAGAGACGTGTAACTTGTCATCTTTGCTGTCAATGGCCTTGTAGGTAATGGTGTAGACATTGTCCTTGTTTGCGTCAACGGGATTCTCATAATCCGGCTCCCTCAAAAAAGCAAGATC
Source organism: Fidelibacterota bacterium (assembly GCA_038281125.1). GTDB lineage: Bacteria > Fidelibacterota > Marinisomatia > Marinisomatales > UBA1611 > NZWG01. The sequence continues at coordinate 10,711 of JAYNUL010000024.1, forward strand.
GCCAGCACGAGTGATCTTAAAATGATCCTTGTCCTCGCTTTTCGTAAGCTTGAACTTTACACTAGATTGATTCTCATCAGGATCTTCTACACTAATACGAGCAACTATTTTCCCAGCATTTTCCTGGTGGTCAAAGGTAGCTTCTTTTGGGCTAACTAGAACCGGCTTCTCGTTTTCATTTTCAACAGTTACAGTTACGTTATCAACGATTTTTTCACCGCCAGAATCCGTAACCTGCACTGCAACAGTAAAAGATTTCTCCTCTTCGTAATCAAATGGTCTTTTTGTAAGGAGATTGGAACCATCAAGACTAAAGTCTGCTCTGTTATCCTTTGCAATTCCAAACTTGAATTTGTCATCTGGATCTGCATCTTCTACCTTTAATTTCCCAATTAATGTTCCTGCTGCTGCGTTCTCTTTGATGCTACTCTCACTAAGTGAAAGTCCGGTTGGTGGGTCATTCACGGGATTAATGTTAACCCTGACCTGCGCGGTTCCAGTTTCAAGCCCATTATCGACTTTGTAGTCAAATTTGTCAACTCCGCTCACATCGGCATTTGGTGTATAGAGGATTTTATCACCCTCAATCTGGACACTACCCTTCTGCGGCTCTGAAATAACTTCTATTGCAACATTGCTTTTATCTTCAATATTATCATTTTTTAATACATTAATTTTTACAGATTCATCCTCTTGAACCTGCACATTGTCCGCCTTTATTTTTAACCCGGCCTGCGGAAACACTGCACTCAGGAAAATTATTAATAGAAAAGGAAGTTTGAATTTGCTTAGTATGCTCATAATTGCCTTGCTCTAAAAGTTTACTGAAATATATGGCGAAATCAATAGGGAACCTCCACCTTTGCCCTCGGCATCTGGTCCTGTACCAGGATACCACTCCCATTTACTACTAGGATCATTTCTATCATCCTGAAATTCAACGGAAGAATTATTTGGGTACAGAGTACAATCCATTCCAAGGTTTACCATCCTGTAAACATTATGCTCTAGCCCAAAACTAAAAGCTTTGAAACCACTACCTGATGCGTTTATCTGAAAATAGCCCTTGGAACGCTTGTCATCTGTCACAGCCTCAACCTTAGCATATACTCCGATTGCATCTGTACCAGTAACTCGATCAGTAACTGATATTTGGTTGTCATTGTTTACGTAGCCATGCAAAAATTGGGTAAATGCCAGTCCCGCCTTTAAACGCATGGAGGCATATGCCTCAGACACTCTGAGCTCTTTCCCTTTTCCTTTGCGGGCTCTCACCTCACCATTTGCAATTCTGACCATCTGTTGATCTTCAGGAGATAGGGATTCTATTGGCACGGTGATGGATTTTTCTCCATCCCACTTTAATCTTGCAACGAATTCTCTGTCTTCCTCACTCAGATCCTTGATCTTCAAAACCATGGTAAAGTTATCTTTTGCTCTGTTAAGAGTTATTTTTTTCTTGTCTCGCTTAACAAGAGAGGCTTTTACCGTACTTCCTGATGAAGTGGTCCACTCTCTTCCCTTTTCTGCTTGTTTGTGAGCTTTTTCATCTTTTTCAACTTGGATTGTTACACTCATGTTTTCATCAAGATCCAGGAATAGCCCTTTGTAGGAAGATCCATCAATGTCCCAGTTCTTACTTTTCGCTATCATTTTCTCAGCCTTGGCTTTTTGTTTCTTCTGATCTTTTATCTTTGTTCCGTAATCCGAATCAACCTTTCTATTGATCTGAAATGTATTGCTCCAGTATAGAATCCCGCTGCTTGACGGAAGAACAAGATGTTTTCTACTGAACATATCCACAGCAGTGTATTCTTGCCCATCCACGTCCATATAGTTTACCTGTCCTCCGAGCTTGTGTGTGTCAAACTTGAACCCAAATCCTAGGTTTCCTTCTAGCGGGTGCCCTATTCCGTTTGATACTGACATAGTGTTTCCCGGAATAATCAAATAAGAGCTGACGATATCATTAGATAAACCCAGCATAAGATTCTCAGATAGTTGTCTTGACAAGCCAAGATCAGGAAAGCCCTGTTCAAGCCTGAAAGCAAGGCTACCACTTTTTTGGCGAATGAAAACCTGCATAGCGGTGCTTGCGCTAATCTGTGAATTTGACCACCAGAATGCGTCCCTTGCATCTTTAAAGCTACGCTCTTTGAAAACATTGTCAACCGTGCTAAACTGCTCAAGCTCAGACAAATCCCTTCTGCTCACATCCTTCCACTTATATTCTCTAGACATAATCGTGTTCAATTGAGCAATGTCCATCTTTTCCACCTCTGACATATCAAAGGATATGTATTGACCCATTTGATAGTCCTTTGCCTTTAGCTTGCTCAGTTCAATCTTTTCATCACCAACATCCATTTGAACTATGATGGAGAATGATGCCTGTATGGTATTTTCTTCAAATTTGTCCACCTCGATAAGTCTATTGATATAGGATTCAATAAACTCACTGTTAACAATTGGGTCAGCAATCTCCCAAAACAAAGATTCCTGCCCGCTTAATGATACAACGAGAAGTGGCCCAATAAGTATTCTTTTGATTGTTTTAATCATAATATTCAAACTCATTATCTGAAACAGTTTCCTTTTTATATTTATCAACGACTTTGATTCTTATTTCTGTTGTTTCACCAAATTGAGGTTCATCCATCTCAAAGCTATATTTTGCGACTCTGCGATTTCCAATTTTCTTTTCAGGCTGCTCTTCATCCAGTTTACCGTATATACCTGAAAGAGGGACTACCGCTTTCTTACCATTTTTATTCCCGTAAGTAGTAACCGTGAGCAACATGTTGTTTGTTCCCTTGCCCAACCTCTTGAACTCCAGTTTAGGTGGCGGGACTTTTCTAACTTTAACCTCATGAGAAAGGCCCTTTACTAGGTTGCCATCCACAAAGGTTTCAAACTTTACTTGCCCCCTACTTTTTGGCTTTAACTTTGCCTGAAAAGAGTTGAAGGTTTTCTCATTTACAGCAGATCCAGACATTTTAACCGATATTCTGTCTCTGTCAACATCCTTGACTCTACTGTCAAAAACATAGTCCTCACCTATATAAATTTCTTTATCCTCTGAGGGTGTACTGTACTGAGGGTCAACAACAACGATTTTTGCAGAGGTGATACTAGATTTTTTATCTCTTTTCCTAAGTCCAACTACCTCAACCATTCCACTGCTTGTACCTTTACCCGTAATAAATGCTCGTGGCAATCCTGACACCAACTCTTTTACGAGGTCTTTTCCGCTTGAAAGCTCCATACTAAAATCAGCATCAGAATTGACTCCACCAACGCTAAAGGGAATCTCCCAATTTAGACCTCTAAGCACTGTGTACTTTTCTTTATCAAAAAGAACAAAAAATTCAGATTGCTGACCATCCATGTAAATAAGAGTGATAGGGGTATCGAATTCACGATTCATAGAGAAACTTCCCTCTCTAGATACCTCACTATCAATAATCTTTAGCAGCTTATCTGTTATCTTATAATCCCCAAAAGCTGTAGACCAGTTATTATAGGTTACTGTGTCAATATCCGGGATGAATTTTATGCCTAAATCAACATTAAATGGTTGATTTAGATATTCTTCATTTACCGAACCAAGGGCAACCTTAGCAACGTATCTATTTTCATCACCTTCATCGGTGTATGGCTCAACGACAACAGAATCTAATTCCCAGTCGTATTCATCATCAACTTTTAACTCTTCTCCCTCCACTTCGATAATAGAAGTAGTGAAGCTGGGATTAAATTCAACGGAGCCTTTTTCATATTGGCCCTCAACATCAAAAAAGAGACGGTAGTGGTCGGGGTCTTCATAATTTGATTCAACATTATTTATCTCAACAAGTGTCTGAAGCTTGTCTTGCGCTACATTCTTTAGGATATCATCCTGCCTTGACATGTAGATAGCCAGTTCACCCTCAATGGCAAACAGACTCAAGATCGCTCCAAGATTTATTAAGAAGTAAACTTCTACTTTTTTCATGATATAAACCTATTTCTTGATGGCTTTGGAAAGAATCTCATTCACTTCTTTTCTAATTTCTTCTTGAACTTTTCCTTTAGCAAAGTTTGCTAATCCTTCGCCCATTTGAGCAACTTTCACAACCGCCTTAGTAAGCTCTGAGATCTCTTTGCTATCCATATCAGCAACACCGCCAGAGGGCGCAGCGCTTGTGGATCCATCTTCAGGGCCTAAATTATAGATACTTTGAGCGTAGAGTAATAGTAGGAAGAACTCAAGCACAATGGCACCAATGGACAAGTAGGTCATGATTCCTACATGATCTGGGTCTAAGGTTGCAATTATGGATCTAAAACCAACTATCATAAGCAAGAAAGCAGCACCTCCATATACCATTGCAGTTCTTGCGTTCATATCAGATCTAAGTTTCATTTTAATTTCCTTTGTTTATTTTAATTATTCGACTGTAAGTGTTTTAATCGTGGTAGAGGTGTAACATCCATCATTAATGTTAAATGGAATCTCATAGCTATTTACATGTGAGCTTCTTGGAGCCATGGTAATATTCCCTGAATTATCCCATATGAACCAGGAATAATTTTCTGTAACAGAAAAATCTATTGCATCACTATTCGGATCTTGCCATTCTACATCAAAATAGATAGTGTCTCCAACCGATATCGTATTTGGAAAATTTCCAAGATTGGTAAACTCGGGTGCATCATTTTCAATTAACTCCAAATCAAAAGAAAATTCCGTGGTTAACGGATTCGAAGGTCTATTATCTACTAATGAAATAGTAATAGGTATTGTTCCAGCATCACTATTTTCTGGCGCCCTCACACAAAAAAGCTTTCCTTCATCGTCATTATCAAAATTTAACCATTCAACAGAACCTAGCCCCTGATGAGTAAACGTGACAATATCATTACCATTAAAGTAGGAAGTTGAATTATTGGGATCATTCCAATTCAAATCCACAATTCTATCATTATCGTCGTAGCAACCCACACGAATTGAATTTGGAATTGATCCGGTATTAGTGAATTCAGGAGCTAAATTTTCTCTAACTTCAATATTTATCTCCTCTTGAACCGTAATTTCACCGTCCGAAATATTTAGTAGAAACTCATGGTTTCCAACATCGCTACTCGCAGGCCCCGATGAGGACCCAATATTTCCTTCACTATCAATGGACAACCATCCTGGGAGATTCGTTGTGGTTAGCGATGGATTATCTCCCTCATCGATATCAGTCCATTCAATTCTTGGGCTTTCGTATTCAATATATTCATCTGCATATCGAACTATTTGATTTAGATTTTGAAAAAGAGGCGTTTCATTTACATTGATAATATCTACATAAATTGGAAAATCAGAATTCTGACCTGAAGGACTATCATCGCTTACCTGTATCGTCACTCTTACCTGCTTAGAACCTGTTAACTCTTCATAGTTAATATTACCATTAGATAGTTCAAGATTAGTTATACCAGAATCTGACTTTAACACAAAATAGTTAACGTCTGTGCCATCCATTTTTTGACCTGTTATGGTATATGTAAATTCATCATCAGGGTTTGGATCAGTAGCAGAGAGTATTCCAATGGTTTTACCTGCTGCTGAATTTTCTTCAAGCTGCCCATTTCCTGTTACCTCATCCATGGCAATTACCCAGTCAATAGCTCCTTGAGGAGGCTTAGGGTCCAAATCCTGCGTATTACCAGGCAATGCTACGTTAACATCTTCGCAGCTATTAAAAAGAATTAAAGAGATAATCAGTGTTGTTGTAAAAATCTTTTTCATGTTATTGGATAAATGCTCCTTATTGTCCATAAAATTATCAATAGTTTTTATTTTTTCGATTACGCCAAAACTACTCATCAACTACTCACTACTACTATTGAATGAATGGATAAAGCTATCGAGGCTAATTTCAGTGTTCAAGTTTAATTTTTTTCTTAATCGATATCGTTTATTTTCTACCGCACGAACGGATAGACCTGTTACTCTGGCAATTTCCTTAGTATTCATACTCATTTTAAGGTAACAACACAACTTAATATCAGCTGTTCTCAGGTCGGCATATTGTTTACTGAGGTTTTCAACAAACTCCGGATATGCAGATGAAAACTGGTCTTGAAATTGCTCCCAGTCAGCGGAATCATCTACTTTGTTTTGAATAACCTTTTTAAGAGGCTCCATAATCTTTCTATCTGCCTTGTTCTCAATCAAAGATATGTAATACTCTAAATCCTTTTCTATTGAATTCAATAGATCATTCTTTGACACTATGTTTGCAGATAATTTTATTAATTCATTCTCCTTAGTTTTGAGATTATTCTGAGCAATTATTTTCTCCTGCTGAAGTATTAACGCATCCTGTTTTGAGGCCCTTCTTTTATTTCTGTAGCTTATTATGAACATCCCTCCCAGAATGAGTGCAAATCCTGCAATAATAAAAAGAATAAACTCTCTGGATTGCGCTTCTTCAAGTTTTTTACGGTTTATCTCTAGATCTGATTTATAGTTGAGACTTTCCAAAAGCAATTTCATTCGGTCTGCTGATATTTGGTCTTTTTTGGTCAGCAATATATCTGCGACTCCAAGAGCACTCCTTTCAAGGTTATTCGATCTCATTAGCTCGACTTTTTTTTCTAACAGGTATAATTCAAAAACGGATAATCCATTTAATTCGCAAATTTTAAGGGCTCTATCAACATAAGCAAGGGCACTGTACAGACTATCTTGTTTCATTTGAATGTTTGCCTTTGCATCATGGTGTCTTGCCATCAAGATAGGGCTTTCTTTGAACAACTCTATGGCTACTTTAGACTCAATATGAGCTCCTGCGTAGTTCTCCATGTCTGCAAAGATCTCCATCCTTAGTAAGTGGTTCTTACCAAGCGCTGATTTTATAGCAATCGATTCCTTTAAGGCTGAGCTCTTCATTGCATAGTTTATTAATGAATCAGCGGCACTTAATTGCTCCAAAGCCATGTCATTAAGTCCCCAGGCATAATAGAGCTCTGCAATTAAGCTATGTTGATATGCTACCCCCTGTCCTGATCTAGGATAATCTATTGTCTCTGATGATAGAGATTTTTGGAATGCCTTATACTTGGCCTGCCCTCTTTTAACATCGAGTGCCTCTTTAAAGTAAATGAGCGCATCGTCGTAATTTTTCAAATTCCTTTCAATCCTTGCAAGGTTACTCAATGCAACCGCTCTACCAATGACTGAATTTTCTTTTTGCTCGGGATATCTTCGAAACATATCTAGAGCCTGCAGGTACCTCTCTTTTGCTTCTAGCCACTGACTCTGCTGAAAATAAACATTTCCAATATTAATTTTATTCCATGGGTTCTTGCGCACTTTACTCTTCTG
>JAYNUL010000025.1:0-6698 GCA_038281125.1 Fidelibacterota bacterium
GTTTTCTTTTATATCATCAAGATCATGCTCAACATCATCAAGTCTCGCTTCAATAGTCTTTTTAAAGGAAGCTAATTTTGTTTTTGAATATTTTTTTGCAGCCATAATTCAATTCCTATTTTAAATCTTTTTTAATGTAATTAAGTACATTTTACCTTTCAATTCAATCTTTTCCATATAGTCACCATCATCAATGTTAATTTTGATATTTTCTGTCAAGGTTTCTGCACAGAAATATTCATTAAATTTACCTAATGCCTCTAGTATTTGCCCATCAAAATCCCATGAAATTTCAATTCTGTCTTCAACGGCAAAACCTGCGCTTTTTCTCATTGATTGTACGAAACGAACTAAATCGCGTACCAAACCCTCCATCAATAAATCTTCGGTAATATCAAGAGATAATCCAACTGTAATTCCATTACCACTCTCAGCAGCAAACCCCTCAGTTGCTTCGGTTTCGATAAAAATATCTTCTCTAGATAGGATATACTTTCTATTGGCTAATTTTAATTCATTTGCTGATTGTAATTCTGAAACCATCTTACTTGTATCACCTTCATCAAGTAGGTTCCGAATTTCAGATAGTTCTTTACCATACTTTTGCCCTAATGTTCTCAGATTAGGTTTTATTTTATAGGCAATCAATTGATCTGAATCGGTTAATCTTTCTACCTCTTTAACATTTAATTCATCCAAAATAATTTCTTTATTTTCCATGAAAAATTCAGCGACGCTATTATCCTCAATCGCATAAGATACTTTTTCCAATGGTTGCCTGATTTTAATTTTAGATTTACTCCTTGCAGATCGACCCAATTCAACAAATCTTTTTAACGAATCAACATTTTTTATTAATTCCATATCCATCCATTTTTCATTTGATTTAGGATAATCGCATAAATGGACACTCTCTGGCGATTTAGGTTCAGAATTAATGACAAGGTTTTGATAAATGGTTTCAGAAACAAAAGGCAACACAGGGGCAATGGATTTTATGAGATTGGTTAAAACATGATAAAGTGTAGCATATGCAGAATTTTTATCATGATCATCCTCAGACTTCCAAAATCTTCTTCGATTTCTACGCACGTACCAGTTTGATAATTCTTCTAAGAAAATTTCAAAAGACTTCATAAATATATCTACCCTAAACTGCTCCATAGATTTTCGTCCATCTTTTATAAAAACATGAGTTTTTGCAATAACCCATCTATCCAGAATATTTAATTGATCCAATTCTAGAGCATGATTTGACGGACTAAAACCATCTACTGCAGCATAAGTTGCATAAAAAGAATATACATTCCACAAAGTAATGAGCTTTTTCCTCACCTCATCAGCAGGACCATATCCAAAGAGAAGGTTTTGTTCAATGTTTTGAATGGAATACATCCAACGCATTACGTCGACTCCCATCTTTTCAGCCGCATCATCAAACCAGATAGCATTTCCCCAGCTTTTATGCATATCCCTTCCGTTTTCATCCTTAACAAGAGCATGACCTAGCAAAGTTTTAAATGGTGCCTTACCCTCTAACTCTGCTGACATTGCAAGAAGAGAATAGAACCAGTTCCTAAATTGACCTGGAAAGCATTCTGTTACAAAGTCACCTGGGAACCATTCTGACCAATATTTTCTATCTGTATTGTACTTCAATGTAGAAAAGGGTACAATTCCAGCATCGAGCCAAGGGTTTCCAACATCCTTGATCCTGGTTCCAATCAAGCCAGACTCAGGATGTTTAATTTTTATTTTATCAATCCAAGGTCGGTGTGGTGTATTTCCCTCAAATTCTTCCCATCCCTCTACGGCTAGTTCCTTAAGCTCGTCCTTTGATCCTACCACAAAAAATGATCCATCTTCAAAGGTCCATATGGGCAGGGCAAGCCCCCAGAACCTTTTTTTTGAAATCATCCAATCACCCATATTATCTAACCACTCGTGCTCTCTATCTCTTCCCCAATCTGGAATCCATTCAATATCATCAACGATTTTCTTTATTTTATCTCGCCAATCCATGTTGATGTACCATTCATCAACTAACCTGAAAACCAACTCATCTCCAGATCTCCAGCAATGAGGATAAACGTGTGGGTAGTCTTCAGCATATACAAGAAAATTTCTTTCTTTAAGATCATCAATTATTTCTTTGGTTGTCTCTTTATCAGTAGCCAGTTTCCCAGTGAGCCAACCAAACTTCTCAATAAATCTTGATTCATCATTTAAAGGTGCAATATTGATAAGACCAAGATTTTTTCCTACTGAATGATCTATATCACCACAACCAGGTGCCATATGAACAATGCCAGTACCTTCACCAGCTACAACAATATCATTCCCAACAGCATCCTTACCAGGGTCAATTACCTTGTGGTTCTCAGCTGAGTTAATTCTTTTTTCCTTCAAATCATCATTAACATGTGGGTATCCACCAAATTCTTTTTGAGCTTCAAAGTTGTCATACGGACCCTCATACTTCCATCCAACCATCTCAGATCCTTTTATTGACCCTAGTTCTTCATAACCACCACGTTCCTTAAAAATTTGTGATAGTGTCTTTAGTTTTGGAACACCATCTACCCATTGCTTTTTCTCATTAAACTGTTTTTCAAGCCTCTGAAATTCTAAATTGTCTTTTGCAAAATAATAGATAGATCCATCTTTTGTTTTAAGCTTCACATAGTCTAAATCTTTATTGATTCCAACCACTACATTTGAGGACAAAGTCCATGGAGTCGTAGTCCATATTAGAAGGAACTCATTCTCTCTATTCTTAATTGGGAATCTTACAAAAACAGATTTATGTGCAACGAGTTTACGCCCTTCAATGATCTCCATTTGGGAATAGGAGGTTCCAGATCTCCCACTCCAAGGAACAACATCCGTTCCACGATATACCTTCCCCTCTGTCCATAGTTTCTTGAGAAATGACCATATCGTATAATTATTCTCATCGGACATAGTATAGTATGAATTGTCCCAATCCATCCAATATCCAAGGCGCTTTGATTGTTCCGTTTGTATTTTTGAATATTTATCGACACGCTCTTTACACAGAGTAACAAATTTCTCAATTCCAAACTCTTCAACATCGCGTTTTGAATCAAATCCTAATTCTTTTTCTACTTCTATCTCCACCCATAACCCTTGACAATCAAATCCATTTTGATATCTCAATTCAAAACCACACATTGATTTATATCGGTTGTAAATATCTTTCAGGGACCTTCCCCATGCATGATGAACACCCATTGGATTGTTTGCAGTAATTGGGCCGTCGATAAAGCTCCATTTTTTCTTACCTTTATTTAGCTCACGTCTTTTTTCAAATATTAAATTTTCCTTCCAGAAATCAAGCACATCATGCTCAGATTTAATAAAGTCGACTTTGGTATTTACTTTTTTTATGCTCATAAAATCTATTAGAAATATAAAATTTAAGAATACAAATTTATTTCAATAAGAGGACAATTGTTATGGATGTTTAAAAAAAAACGCCCCTAATGGGGCGCCTTTTATTTTATAGAATTTGAATTTATAAATTAAGAGTAAAGTATCTAGAGCCACCGCCAGGCTTTTTAACCAATAATAATACAGTCCCCTTACTTTTGGACTTCTCCACAAGGCGATTAAATTCATTAATAGATTCAACTTTCTCTGTACCAACTCTCTTAACGAGGTCACCCTCACGAATACCTTTTTGAAATGCCTCACCATTTCGATCAATTCTAGTTACAACCAAGCCATCTTGATCGCTATCAATTTCATATTGCTTTCTCAATGTTTTATTTACTCTTTTAAGTTGAAGTCCGAAATCGTTAGTTGTAATTCTTTCTCTGGATACAAACTGGTTCGGGTTTTCAGGCAACTCCTGAAGAGTGACATTAACTGTTTTTGGAGCACCATCCCTTATCACCTTAACTCTGTTTGTAGACTCTGGCGTAGAAAGCGAAACAACATTTTTCAGGTTTGCGGTGTTAGCAATTGATTTACCATTAAATTCTATTATAACATCACCTTCCTGTATTCCTGCTGCTTCTGCTGGACTATCTTTGACAACATCTGCAATTAGTGCTCCATTACGGGTATCGATATCTAGTGCATCAGCCGTTTCACTATCAAGATCTTGAATAATAACACCTAACCAAGAACGCGTAACGTAGCCTTTATCAATTAAGTCTGACATAATTCGATTTGCCATGCTTGAAGGAATAGCAAATCCAACTCCTCGATTTCCTTTTTCGTATCCACCGGTTGCAATAGCTGTATTTATTCCTATCAATTCTCCATCCATATTTAGGAGCGCTCCTCCACTATTTCCGGGGTTAATTGCGGCATCTGTCTGAATGAAGTCCTCGTAGCTTCCAGAATCCAAAATATTACTCCGTCCAATAGCTGATACGATACCAGTAGTTACTGTATGACTGAGATTTTCTGAAAAAGGACTCCCAACTGCCATGACCCATTCTCCAACCCTCAATTCATCAGAATCTCCCATTCGTATGTCATCTAGATTTTCAGCATCTATTTGCAATATGGCTAAGTCTGTTTTTGGGTCCGTTCCAATAATGGTTGCCTCAAACTCTCTCTTATCGATCAACTTGACCCTGATACCATCCATGTCATCAACCACGTGATTATTTGTTAGAATGTACCCTTTCTTTGAGTCAACGATAACTCCAGAGCCTAACGCGTTTGTTTTAAACTCTCTCTGCCTAGGAAGATTGGGTTGGAAGAAAAATCCAAAATCATCAAACTGCCTCATTGATATCACTTTATCAGTTATTATGGTAACAACCGCTGGCTTTGCCTTTTCTGCAACATCGGCAAAGGCTTTACTAAATTGCCTTACAACAGAGTTCTGTGCAAACAAGTTGCTAAGGAGAAATATATATAAAAATATTTTTTTCATTTAATTATTCCTATAAAGTATATCATATCAAATGCACCTTTGTCAAATAGGTTCCAAAAAAAAGCCCTACATGTAGCAATAACAGTAGGGCTTCTTAACGAGATGATAAGATCTTCTTTATTTTAGAAAAAGCATTTTCCTGACAGCTTGAAACTTATTAGTCTGGATTGAGTAAAAATACATACCAGTCGAAACCCTACTACCATTGTCGTTTGTTCCATTCCAAATGATAGCATGATATCCAGGTGCCATTCTACCAGATTCTAGAGTCCTGACCTTTTGTCCTTGCATGTTGAAAACCGATAATTCAACCTGACCTTCCTCTGGTAAATCAAATCTAATCTCGGTTGAGGGATTAAACGGGTTTGGGAAATTCTGCTGCAATGAAAAATCACTTGGAATTAGCTTTACATCAGAGATTGCAGTTCTTGAAACATAATCAATTAAGTCTCCAGCAAAACCTGCAACATTGATATTGTCAATCTCTACTTGTCCAACATCATAGATGGAACCCTTGAATACAACAGGTATAGACAAATAAACCTCCCCAACTGGTTTGATAGTTCCACCTTGCATGTCTGTGACTACAACTTTTTTTGTACCATCAGCAACCATGTTTGATGAAATCATAACATTCCCTTGTGCATCAATCAAATATGGTGTCTGGATATCAACTAACTCTGAATTGTAATTCAGTTCGAACTCCATACCTCTGATTGGACCATTGTAATCTATTTCTAGGTTTATTGTTGAAGAGGAATAATCAGATTTGAGATCAATATAAGCAACTTCATTTGGATCAGACTCAACTAATCTAGCTGTGGTTGTACCGAAAATTATATCAACCATCATGATTATATCCGCAATATTTATATCACCATCCATGTTTACATCTACGTTCCTTAACTCGTCTTCAGTTGGGTAATCTTCTTCAAGAATAAAGTCAACTACAGTAAGAACATCGTTGATATCCGTATCACTATCGAAATCAGCGTCACCTGGTGCATATGGAACGGTGCAAGCCACATTCGAGTGTCTTGATTCTAGTTCACCATAATTCTCTGTGTTCCAATATGCAGCAACATTGTAGCAGTATTCCATATAATTAGGACTTGCGTCGAGAGTTACAAATGTGTCTTGGGTAGCAATTACAAAAGTTTCAGTTCCATCGTCATTTACTTCATATACTCTGTATTCAACCAACACATCTTCACGACTCAAGCCTGAATCAAATATATTATTGAATTCAGGCGAAGTTGGTTCAGGAAAAGACCCAATTGGTGTTAGGTTAATGGTACTAGCTACAAGTGATTGATCGATAGCAGAAAAATTGTGATCTACTTCATCTGTTGAAGACATAGAGATCACTCCTCCACCATAAGACATAACCTGTGCAGCCATCATGTAATCACCACCATAGCCCGCATCTCCAAAGTTCCATTCTCCATAAAAATAGGTAACCATGTTATCAGGGTAATCAAGCCCACCATCTATTCCAAATCCTTCTGCATCACTCCAATTTTCCGCATGAGATGCGATGACATAAAAAGAACCCTCTAACCCTGAAAGATTTGGATAGACAGTTGCCCACCCATCTTGGGCTACTGCCTCCTCATCATACAGAAGATTACCTGGATAACCGTTTATATCATCAAATACTAATACTCTGACTGGTCCATGAGTACTATTGGGCCATGGCCAAAACATATCACCCTCCGATAATATTTTCACAGATGCTGCCAATACATCAAAAGCTCCTCCAACATCGAACCTTACGCCATGT
>JAYNUL010000025.1:6798-8918 GCA_038281125.1 Fidelibacterota bacterium
GGTCCCGATAAGACTACTACACCTTCTAAAAGTGCACCGTTTGGATCTGTTATTGTTCCTGTAACGTCACCATAAACATATATAGGCTGTGCGGTTACATTCACAGGAGCACTCTCATAATTATCTTCTCCTGGAGCGCCCTCATATACTGAAGAAACACCCAACGTATATTCAATTTCATTGCTCAGACCATAAACCGTATAACCTGTCGTATCAAAAATTTGAGTATTATTAACAACCCCGTCAACATAGACATTATACCCAAGAAAATCATATTCATTTCTACTTTCTCTACTACTTGACGTAACTGAAAAATTGTCCAAAGCCCACCAATTTATGTTAAAAGAATTGGCTCCATAACAACGAAAGCGAACAAAAAGGTTATCTGACAATCCACTCACATCATAGCTATAGGTTGTAAAAGGGAAATCTTCAACAGCATTTGAAAACTCTTCTAGTACGGTCCATGTAGCATCAGTACCTGTTTTATATTCAGCAGATAAAAATTCTTCGCTGGTTACGCTCCAGTTATCAAATGTAAGATCAAACGCTATCGTTGCTTCGTCAAGCGTTCCTAAGGGTATTACTGGAGAGTATAAACTTTGATCGTAGTTCGTTTGTGTTGGAGTCCAAGAAAACTGGTATGCCGGGGCAGGATTACCAGTAAAATCATTGTAAACCCAGTTTGTGCCATCAACAAGCCATAAATCTAATAGACCCCCTTCATCAAATGACTCATTATACGGCACCCCCAGAGAATTAACACTTGGCTCTGTCCAATAGAGTGAGATTTCCTCATCCCAAACCTCAGCATATACATTGGTTGGAGGTGCAGGTTCAAAGAAGTTTGGTGTCGCACAAATTGTTTCAGTGACCTCAGACTCGCCCTCTTCATAGAGTGCAGTGATATAGTAACAGTATTCTGTTCCGTTTGTAAGGTCACCATGGGTGAAAGATGATTCCTCTGTACAAGTTAGAACAACATTAGTCTCTGCATCATAAACACGATAACAGGTAAAAGTTCCACACTCTTCTGGAACATCTCTGTTTGAGTTATTTCTTAATGCATATCTACCTGGATTCATAACTTCAGACTCATAAGTATCGATCATTTCTTGAGAGAAACCTGAATCAAACATTTTCAATTCCTCTTCAGGCCAAGAATCTTTAACAGAATTGCTTGTAAAATTGTTTATCCTATTTTGAGCTACGCTAATAGAGAGACCATAATTACCTGTTGCCCCATTATAACCATCCACAACAACATAATATTGTCCAGGTTGCAAGGTAACTCCTAGCAGCGATGATTGAAGGTTTGAAAATTCACAAGAAAAATCATCATTATAATTTCCTGTTGAAGTAGCAGTTGTGTAGGAAGTGGCACAGTCATCACCATTTAATGTGAAAATTTCCAATTTAGTGTCGTAGTCTGTATCCTGGGAGCATAGTGTAAAATCATAGGTTGTTGTCTGACTAACTGTAAGTGTATAGGCCACATCATCACCATCGCTAGCAGAAACATCCCAATTATCACCCATCCCTGCATTACTTCCAATATGGTAAAATGGCATTTCATTTACCGAATAATTTCCACAGCCAATATTTGACGCTTCAACCCAAGAAAGAACGTTTTCCTGATTTCCACCGAAAACACTTAGGGCATATGGAGAACAAAGTTCTGCATCTTGAGAAAAGATGGTTTGATTAATGGAAAAGAAAAGTATAAATATTGTTAGCCTTGATTTCACGATTACTCTCCTGTAAAGCGAATTGATTATTAAAATTTTTAACTGGTATAAAGGATATCAGGCCTTTACTACTATAAATTTAGGAACTCTCAAAAGTATTTCAACTATATTTCTATATGCTCTTCTGAAAACTAAAAACCCATTTATTGGACTGCATATTTGAATTACTTCCATCAAAAGTGTAAAATGGAAAATCTATGCGAAGAAAAATATCTTTTTCATAAAATTTTGTACCAAACCTTAAACCGATACCTCCATTTGCAAGGAACCTTGATTCATGCTGAATATTGGATAGATCACGGCGATATGTGTCTTCTACATTACGGTTGAAAAATATTCCTGCATCAGCAAAAGTTACAAATTCCAAGTTTA
>JAYNUL010000025.1:9018-12025 GCA_038281125.1 Fidelibacterota bacterium
AATAAAATTCCGATTTAAATCAGGACGCTTTTTACTCTCAAAACCAAGAATCTTTTTAAAATTTAATGTGGCTTTTCCTGTTAGGCGATTAAATCTCCATGAAGAATATGGTGCAATTGATGTTGCTGCATTCAAGTCAACCGATATGGGACCCTGCCCTACCATCCACGAACCATATCCAACAGCTATTTTTCCTGATTCATATCCAAGTGGTCCTGCTCTATTCATATCATACTCTGGTTGCATATAAAATCCACCTTTGAAAGTATGAGTGGGAGTTCTACCGTACACTCTATTCCATTTTTTTTCAATTTCAGCACCATACTCTTTCACACCAGGACGGTTAAAACCCCAGAAATAAAATGTTGTCCTAGGAAGATGGTGCACCGATTGTCTCCATCCATTTATTAGCCAATAAATTTCTTTTGAATCTAACGCATAGTTTGCTCTCAGTGTGGTGCTCTCATATGGTCCATATTTCCTTTTAATATTTAGTCCAGGAGCAAAATCTGAATTGTCAGAATTATAATAAAAATATGGAGACCACCAGTAAACAGTTTCATCACGAGGATTATACCAAATTCCTGGCCAATCAAAGAGAAATTTATTTTTTCTTTTGGTAGAGTTATTTCTTAAATCCAAATCAAGTGTTTGAACATCAGGATCAATTACAACCCTTTTTGGTTTTTTTTGTGAAGTATATTTAAAAGTATCCTGAAATCGCCATAAATGCCTGTTCCACCATCTTACATCACTTGTTCCATCTTGAAAATATGTTTTTATTTTTAACGGTACAAACCTGCCTCCAAGATTTTTAATACCAAGCTCAACATCCCATCCCTCCTGGTCATTTTTGGTTGTTTTAAATTTTGAAATAGCATAATCAAGTTTTCTAGTAGTATGTAACCAAGGATCAAAAAACCAGTTTAAATCTTTATCAACATATTCCTCGAAGGATTCAATGAATCTTTCTTCATTCACATGTTTTAATTTCCATTTTTCGTAGTAATGTTGCATTGCTTTATAATAGATTGAATCTCCAAGAATGTATTTCAGTTCAAACAGCATCAATGAAGGTTTGGTGTATGCGTTTCTACCATAAGCTGATCCACTATTAAAAAGGTGGGAAGGCCTACTTATATTCTCATCATAGCCGCTTCTTATTAAGCGTATAGCGTACCATTGATCAGAATGAAGCTCATTTTCTAGCGGAAAATATTTTTTAGGAAATTTCTCATAGTCTTCATACAGGCTTGTATCGAACCCATGATCACCATATTTTTCCATCATGTATTCAGTAGTCTGATTTGTAGTAAGACCTTCATCAAGCCAGGCTTCATCAACCTCATTATTTGCAAGAATTCCATAAAAGTAAATGTGCCCATATTCATGTAAAATGAGACTTTCACTATCCCTACCATTCATAACCAACATTGGGTATTCCATACCTCCACTCTTTATTCTATCAGTTGTTGTCACCTGTGGATAGGGATATTCCCCAAATTTTTGTTCAAGCCAATCCAAAGCATTAATTGACCTTTCAAGCACAACCTTTGTCCAGTTTTCTCCTCTTTGTTTATCGTAGAGAACGTGGATATTAGTTTTTCCATCCCTACTCAATCCACCCTCGTAGAGGAAGTCTTTAGATGCAACCCATGCAAAATCGTGAACATTTTCTGCAACGAAGGTTACAATTCTTCTTTCATCTTCTCTTGGTTCAAGGAGGTTAGAATTATGTATATCTAGCCACACATTGTAATCAATAGACGTATCAACCACCACATCTTCCCAACCAGGATTGCCTTCCACTACAACGCCACTTGCAGCAATGATAAATGATTTAGGAATGTCAAACCTTACATTAAAATCACCAAACTCACCGTAGAATTCACCCTCAGCGTGGAAGACATCAGAGTGCCATCCCTCTTGATCATAGACAACCATTTTTGGATACCATTGTGCCATGTTATACTGGCCAGCGTAATATCCTGCACGCTCTACCATTTCTCCAACATGATGAGTCCAATTAAGATCAATCCTGACTGTTTCTCCAGGCGCAATTTTCCTATTTAATTTTGCCTCCAATATAGTATCATCTATTTCATAATGTTTAAGAATTGGAACCTTATGAACCCAAGAAGCTCCCTTCTCAGGAAGCGCAATTGATAAATTGTGAATTTCTATTTTACTAGTGAATCCTTCTAACTCATCTTTAAAATATTTTGCTCTATAGCCTCTTCCTGCATTGCCAAGATACTCACGATATTTGACGGAACCTTTCTGGAATGCATTTGGATATAGATGCATATAAATACGATCAAGAGAATCAGGTGATTGATTTGTATATTTAATTATGGAGTTACCCGTTAACTGTCGAACTGAATCAAGGAGGGTAATACTCATTTCATAGTCTACTCTCTGCTGCCAATAATGATCAAGTGGATCAGCAAGTGAGGTTGAGTTTGATAAAAAATAAAATAGAGAAAGAGATGCTAATGAGTAATTAGATTTGTATTTTATTCTCTTCAATCAGGTTGCTTTTATAAATAAGGTTTTAAATCTCTATAAAAAACATCTTCAGATCTTGGACCAACATATTTCTGTCTGATGTAGCCATCTCTATCAATGAGAAAGGTAGTTGGGACGCCAGAGATCCTCTTACCCGTAGCCTGCCCATACAATGCAGTGACAGATTGAGTTTCATTATTATTTATATCAGTAAGTAAGGTGTAATTAATACCCCATTGATCCGCAAAAGCACTGATCCTATTTGGAGGACCGGAGGTCAACGTAACGCCAACAATCTCAAGTCCTTGAACCTTGTACTTTTCTGATAATTTTACAAAATCTGGGATTTCAACTCTGCACGGACCACACCAGGTTCCCCAAAAGTTTAGGAGAACGACTTTACCCTGAAACTGGTTCATGCTCACGAGATTACCTTCAAGATCTGCCAAGGTAAAGTCTGGAGCGATTATTGTATTTTCCTGCTTTTTATTTTTTTGTA
>JAYNUL010000025.1:12125-16189 GCA_038281125.1 Fidelibacterota bacterium
AATAACATAATATGGTTGAGTGGCTTGCTTATATCTTTCAAACTGCATTTGAGCAAACACCTGGCTCATTGAATCTTTTTTATCCACGTAGAGTCTAGTTAAAATCATCTTATCAAATTGTTCTTGAACAGGTTTTGTTGGAAAAACTCTACGTTCCATAACGCGACAATTAGCACAATACACACCTGTAAAATCAATAAAAAGAGGCTTGTTTTCTTTTTTTGCAGTTTCCAATGCTTCATCATATTCATCTACAAACCAACCTTCTTTAATTGCAATCTCGTCTTCAGTAGGCGGTGGTGGAACAAGTGCCTCGATAAATTCATCTGCAAGCCTTGGCATGTTTGCATAATGATAAGTCGGAGGAGAAAAGAATGACATCACAATAGGATACATCATTATTGCAGTAAAAATCAATGCAATAGAACGACCTTTCCCTACTTGAAAAGGTTTAATATTATCTGCAGAGCCCACTCTAAAAAGTCCAAGCAAATAGCCCATCAGCAGGAATCCAATAAAGATAAAAAGAGCGAGCACGATATTTCTTGGTAACAGGCCAAGGTTCCATTCAAAATCAGGTACCCAAAGAAATTTAATTGCAGCAGCTATCTCAATAAAACCGAAAGCAATTTTCAAAGTCTCCATCCATGAACCAGAATTTGGCATTTTTTCCATCGCTTTTGGGAATAAAGACAGAGCAACAAAAGGAGCAGCAAAAACAAGTCCATAAACAGTCATCCCATATAAACTAGTTAGAACACTTCCTGCTGTACCAGCAGCAGCGACTACCAAAAGAGTTCCAACAACAGGTACTGTACAACTAAAACTTGTAATCGCAAAAGCGACGCCTAATAAAAGAGATCCAATGTAGGCGCTATTAGCAGATTGTCCAGCTTTGTCTGTGGTATTAACCAAATTACCAGCAATATTTATATTGACTATACCAAACATCCACAGTGCAAAAAAGATAAATAAGATTCCAAGACCTAAGTTTATCCAGGGATCCGTTGCAATTAGATTTCCGATATTTGCATACTTTGACTGTGTTGCTGCATCATTTACACCCCAAGAAAGGAACCCAACAATAAGGCCAATTAGAACAAAAGTACCTGCTATACCAAGCCCATAGAATGTTGCAATGGTATTACGACCGATTTTCTTGTCTTCAGACATTTTACCAAAAAATGATATGATGATTGGAATCATTGGGTATACACAAGGCATTACCCAACTAAGAATTGCTCCTCCAATCGCAAGAAGAAATATATTTAATATTGATTTTTTATCAGAATCTGAATTTTTACTCCCATCTCCAAGACCTGCAGAATTGAAAGTTAGCCTATCTGTACGTGGCTCTCCTTTTTCAACAACAATTTTCACTTTTGCATTCTGGGTTAGTGGTGGATAACACAGCCTCTCATTACAGACCATATAAAAGACCTCTACATCTACATCATAAGTTCCAGGAGCAAGGCTTCTTTTCAATCTTATTGGAAGGATGAACTCTGTATTCCCTTCATGATAATAAGTATCTGTCTCAAAGCCAGGATCAAATAGATAAAGTGGTTTCGGTTCACGAACAGGCGCTACGGATCCTACCGCAGATCCACTAACGCTAATTTCAGTAGGCAAAGGTCCCTCACTAGCCTTATAAATGGAATATATGTGCCACTCTTTATCCATTTCTGCAAGTATCTTAATGTCTATTACTTCGCCTGCTCTTGCTACGCTATCGAAAGTCGCTGATATTTTGACAGGATTATCGGAAGACTGGGAAAACAAGATTACCGTTGTAAGTATATATGTTATAATGTTCTTCAATTGTGTTCAGTTTTATTTAGGCCGCGAAAGGTAATGGGTTTATTTTTTTTTCTCAACTATTCTTTATTTGTTATTTTCCTAGTTTTTTCTGACTAGTTTATTCAAGTTTGTCATTTGTTTCCTTCCTTCCATCCTTCCATTTTCTAGAAGAATCTCTCCAGCATCAAATCTTGACCAATGTAAACCTTTTGTATCCGGCCTAATTACAAGATCTGCATCAGAGACTTGATTTAATTTTAGCCTATTAGAGGTTATTATATCAGACCTTATTTTAATAGATTTAGCATTTGGGCTTGTTAGTTTATCAAATTTATAGATGCCAATGTCCACCGCAACAGTTACATCACAACTCTCAGCTAATGGAGATACGGGAATTGGCATACTGACACCTCCATCAACAATAACTCTTTCACCTTCAACTACAGGCTCCATAATCCCAGGAATAGAGCAACTTTTTAATAGGGCATCGATCAGATTCCCTTTTTCTGATATTACATCCTCTCCACTGGCAATATCAGTGGATATTACTTTTAATGGAATTTTTAATTGATCAAAATTATCAACTGGAACTAGTAGCTCGAGTATTTCTCTTAGTTGATCATTTTTTATCAACGAGTTCCTATGTAGACTCATCAATGCAATAACATGGTCTGTTAAGCTTCTTTTTATTCCGCCCACAAAAGACTTTGTAGATCCATTATCAAAAAAAGTTTTCAATGTTGAGCCACTGAAACTTTGCGATGACCAAATCTGTCGAAAATGATCTTCAATCCATTTTCCATCCAGACTATATGCATACAAACAGCCTATAACAGCTCCAGCACTAACCCCTGCAATTCTATCTATCTTAATTCCCGCACTGTCTATCTCTTGCAGGACTCCTACATGCGCCGCTCCTCTTACACCGCCACCGCCAAGGGCAAAGCCCAATAACGGCATTGTCATCTAGTCTCTTTTTTCAATTTTAACTTTCATAATAATTCTTCTGTTTGGATTATCTCTTGCATCCCTTGGAAGGTTTACAACTTGATCAATGATTTGTTCTCCCTGAATGACCTGACCAAAAACAGTATATTGACCGTTTAAATGAGGAGCATCTGCAGCACAAATAAAAAATTGGCTCCCTCCACTATTCGGGTCTGAAGATCGTGCCATCGAAAGGATACCACGTTTGTGACTAATGTCGTTAAACTCAGCAGGAAGACTCCAAGTCTGTGGTTGATCCTCATTACCGATACCATAGTACTTTGCAGCATGGCCACCGGTGCCATAGCTCGCTTTGTTCTCTCCTTTAGTATTTGGATCCCCACCTTGGATCATGAATCCTGGAATAACACGATGAAAAATGGTACCATCATAGAACCCATTTTTAGCATGTAGCTTGAAGCTTTCAACGTGTTTAGGGGCTGATTCCTCAAAAAATTCGACTATCAAATCACCAAATTCAGTTGTAATGACTCCAACCTCTCTTTTTTGATTCTCTGGTTTACTTGCTTGAGGTTTATCTATATTTTGATTGTCTTGTTCAATTGTCACAGGTTCTTCCTTTTTTGATTTCCCACAGCTCATATTTGTAAGAGCAATTGCGAGCATTATTGGTATTATGTTTTTCATATCAGGTGTCTACTCCCAGGTTTTTGTATTGGAATTTTATTTAATTCATCAGGGACTTCATCTTCCCCATAGCTTACTGCATCTAATTTTACGATTGAATATTGATTATTGTGAAGTGTTACTGTTCCATTACTTCGATCAACCAGAACACCTACACCAAGGATGTTTCCTCCAGCATCTTCAACAAGATTCATAACCTCTTTAACAGAGCCACCCGTTGTAATGACATCCTCTACCACCAAGACTTTTTCTCCTTTTTCGATATGAAAGCCCCTTCGGATGACCATTTTTCCTTCTTTTCTTTCTGCAAAAATAGTGCGACAGCCAAGTTGTGTACCCACTTCTGTACCTAAGACCACGCCTCCAATAGCGGGTGAAATAACTACATCAGGTGTTTGCTCTTCAAACTCATCAGCGATCATTACAGAGAATGCTGTTAGATACTCTGG
Organism: Fidelibacterota bacterium; assembly: GCA_038281125.1. Lineage (GTDB taxonomy): Bacteria > Fidelibacterota > Marinisomatia > Marinisomatales > UBA1611 > NZWG01. Next base: position 16,010 of record JAYNUL010000025.1, read on the forward strand.
GTGTTGCAAGACCTTTGCACACTGAAAGTAAGATGCACTGTGCCTTCCAGAGGTAAGCACAAAGTGGCCATCTAATAGAGCCTCTGTTGATCTGAAGATGGAAAGTATCTGATCTCTTTCACTCATTTAACTCATTAACTCCCTCATTTTTTCTACATAGCCTGATGCTGCTTTATGTAT
>JAYNUL010000026.1:0-6162 GCA_038281125.1 Fidelibacterota bacterium
TACAATATATCTTTTACTTTTTGTTTCTTGATTATTGTAAATCAAGGTTGCGCACCAGCTAAAAGATTAACTGAAACGAAAAACCTTGTAGTTCAGCCGCTGAGTGTAGGATTTTGGAATGTTGAGAATTTGTTTGATTTGGAGGATAACCCTGATAAAAATGATGATGAATTTGCCCTGGGTGGTAGAAAAAAGGTAGACCAGCAAATCTATGATCTTAAAATTAAACATTCATCGGAGGTCCTTCAAGATTTGAATGTTGATGTTTTGGGCTTGTGTGAGGTAGAGAATTATAAAGTTTTAAGTGATTTGAATAATGCATACAAAGAACGCAACTATGAAATTATTCATTACGAGTCTCCTGATAATCGTGGTATTGATAATGCACTCCTTTACGATAAAAATCGCTTTTCAATTATATCAAGCAGGGCTATTGAAAACAAATTGAAAAATGGTGGCCCCACAAGAGATGTTCTCTATGTGCTGGGTGAATACAATAATGCTAGATTACATATTTTTGTAAACCACTGGCCCTCAAACTATGGTGGGAAGGAAAAGGCCATACCTAAAAGAACTGAAACAGCAGAATTAATCATAAAAGAAATTAAAAACATATTGAGTGTTGAAAAGTCAGCTGAAATAATACTAATTGGTGACTTTAACGAAGACCCTGATGAAAAAAACATCATGCTCTTGGAAAAAGTTGGACTTACTAGTCTAATGAAGCCTATGTTAGGAAAGCCAAAAGTAGGGACATATGTCTATAGAGGTGAAGATAGTTTTCTTGACCAAATTATCGTAAATGATCATCTTCAAGATGAAGAGGGCTTGTCAATTGTTGAAGAATCGACTTACATCCTTGATCTACCAAAATATCGGCAACAGGAAGGTAACTACAAGCACTATCCATACCGATTCTGGGCAGGAAATAGGCTGCTCGGTGGTTACTCAGACCACCTTGCTGTAAAGGTTGAAATCATCCATAAATAGTCAAACCCTTATATTACTTCTATGCATGTGTCAGTTTTGTAGGGTTTGGGATAGTATAGTTGAAATGGATGTAAAAGGATAGGAGATAATAATGATACGGACAAGGTTAATATCAAAGTATTACCTCCTTCCTTCCACATACCACTAATAAAATAAACTAAAATCCCCTTTTTATTCAAAACGAATTTTAATAATCGTATTTTTCTTTATTATCAACTGAAGTAAATAACATATTTTATATTACCTAGTTAAAGGCGTCTTTTGTTCATTAGTTTTATTTTATTACTATTTTTAAATCTCGATAAATTAAAATCAATCAATCACCTGAGCGACTTTAAGTGGAAAAACAGAGTCCTTGTGGTTGTTACCAATGAAAAAGAAGAAATAAAAGACCTAATAAAAATTCATAATATCGGGCTTAATGAAAGAGAATTTGTAGTCATCCAGTTAGATGACGAAAAGGCGTTTATTGATTATAACCAAATGTCAAAAAGATTTTCTCAATCAATACTAAAAAAAGTAAAGAACATCCCTCAACAAGTATATTTTGTTCTTATTGGAAAGGATGGGAGAATTAAAAACTTGTTTTCAAAGAATACTGGCATGAATGAAATTTTTTCTGAGGTAGATAAGATGCCTATGAGAATAAATGAAATGAAAAGAAATCCTAAGAACCATTAAATTTTTTTGAAACGTGGATAGTTCTAAATTCCATAACAACCTCTTTTTTCTCAACTGGTTTGAAGCTTAACCAGCTATAAACATAGATTGCCACTGCAATAACAAAAATAATCATTAAATAGATTGTCCATCGAAATAATTTATCCATTATATATTTCTTTTAAATTTAATTTTTAACATCTCAATATGTCCTCGTGCAATTATCCACTCATAACATTATAAATATTAAAATAAATTACTTTTTCTTTTGTAATGAATTCTAAGAATCATTAAGCCTCAATGCAAATTTTTCCAAAGACTCCAAAAGAACAAAGAATTCCATAATTAGTGGGGTTTTTTCTCTTATTCAGTACGGTAGATTTGAATCATTAAAATAAAGAAATAAAATGAAAATACTTCAAAAAGCATTTAATAATCATATTGTAAATAAAATTGTTGATCTGGGTCATAAACCTGCGCCAAAGCCTGAGAACGAAGAAGCAAGGCTAAATGACCTTGAAAACTTGAAAATTATTGAGGAAAATATTAGCAAAAGCAAGCGCTTTTCAAGTTTCCCCCAATTAGCAGCTACCTTGACTGAGTGTGATAAAGCAGCCATTAATATTGTGGATGAAACCTCCCAGCACTGTAAGGTTAACTTCGGAATGGATGCAATGGAGAATATGATGACCAAAGAAATACCTAGAGAGTTGTCCATTTGCGCTCACGTGCTCAACAATGATTCTGGTTCACTGGTTATCAATGATCTAACTAAAGATGATAGAACCAAACATGTATTTGAACTAAATAATCCTATCATTAATAATACCTTCCCTAGATTTTATGCAGGCAGTCCAATTATTACATCAAACGGCTATGTTCTTGGCTCTTTTTGTGTTTTTAATTCAAAACCAAAATCTCTTGACTCGTCTAAAGTTGAGGGTCTAAGAATGCTCGCTGATCAGTTTATTGACCTATATGAAAGTACAAGAAGTGATTACCAAAGAGGGATTAAGGATGAAAGTCATAGTCAGGAGAAGATTAAGGGAGAATATTATTCTTCTTCAACAATCTTATTTTGCGATTTTGTTGGATTTACGAAAAAAACTGAAAAAATGCAGCCAGGAGAATTGATAGAGGTATTGGATTCTTTTTTTAATGGTTTTGATAAAATTATTGAACGCTTTGAACTAAAAAAAGTTAAAACCATTGGAGATGCTTATATGGCTGTTGGAGGCATACCTGATCTGAACTCAAATCATGCTGAAAGAACTGTGTTAGCAGCTAAGGAAATTATTAACTTTGTCAAAGGAGTTAATTTTCAGCAAAAAGCTATAGGCAATGATGAGTGGTATGTCAGAATAGGAATACATAGTGGCCCTATAATTGCTGGCAGAACCACTAGCAACTTTGATATCTGGGGGGACAGTGTTAACATAGCTTCCCGGTTAGAAAGCAGCGGAGAAATAATGAAAGTTCAGATATCAGAACAGGTAAAAAAACTATTACCTCTAGGCATAGATGTATCAGAAAAACAAACTACAAGTCTAAAGGGTAAGGGCGAGTTAAATACATACTTTATTATTAATGATTAGTCTTGCGATTGCGATCCATATTTGGGCCATTTTGATGTTGGTTCCTCCAATCTGGCTAAAAAGGTTTTATTATGGCCCAATTGAGTGGGTATGTAGGATGCTAACCCATCTTAAATTTGTTCAATTATCTAGATAAAAATTTAAGTAAATGAGAAAAATAATAACCAAAATAAACGGTGTAAACACAAGTGATGGTGCTGGTGTGAGCTTGAAAAGGATAATTGGTAGTCCTGAATTAAATATGCTTGATCCTTTTTTACTTCTTGATGAATTTGGTAGCGATAATCCAGACGACTACATAGCAGGATTTCCTCCTCATCCACACAGAGGATTTGAAACAGTAACCTACATGATAAATGGTAAGTTCAAACATAAGGATTCGGCTGGAAATGAAGGTTTTTTATCGGATGGATCTGTTCAGTGGATGACGGCTGGAAGAGGAGTTGTGCACAGCGAAATGCCTGAGCAAACAGATGGGTTGATGCGAGGATTTCAACTGTGGTTAAATCTCCCAAAGGATAAAAAAATGGTTGCTCCATCCTACAAAGACATTCATTCCGAGGAAATACCTGTAATTGAAACCGTTGGAACTAAGGTGAAGGTGATCTCTGGTGAATATCAATCTGTAATTGGACCAGGTAGGCCGCACACTGGAGTTTTATACGTAGATGTTCACCTTGAGCAGGGGGCAAGTATTGACATCCCAGTAGAGAATGATTGGAATGCATTTGCATATGTGTACGAGGGTGAAATAGATGCGGATTCTAATATATCAAAGGGAGAATTAGCTGTTCTTGACACCAAAGGTCAATTCAGCTGTAAAGCTGTAATGAATTTCACAAGATTCATTTTAGTAGCGGGAAAACCTCTTCATGAACCCGTTGCTAGGGGAGGCCCTTTTGTAATGAACACCAAGGAAGAAATTTTTCAGGCCTTTGAAGACTATCAATCCGGCAAAATAGGGTAAAAGCCTACCAAATTAGCCTTTGACCTAATAAAAGAAGGGTTTGTCGCCTCCATCTGTTGCCTTAAATAAATAAAGCCATTTTCTTATAATTTTCACTTATTTCTTATAATGTTTAAAAAAATTATATTGCAAAATAATATAATTTAATATTATTATATAAAAGTTAGTTTTTACAACAAAATTAAAACCTTATTAATGCAATATAAATAAAATTTAAATAAAGTGACATTAAAAATTAAAATAATTAAATGTTTGATAATTATAATTATGGCTGTTGTCTCAGGTAAATCCAGTTCAGTACACGTTATAGAAAACAAGAAAAGTAACGTTTTGCCAATGACCAGTGATAATTATTTTGTATACCCATATGACCTAATTGATTATTCTGTATCTGGTTCTTCACTGATTGAATTTGATCTTAATTTAAATGGCGAGGTTGAAAACCTTAGAATCATCGAATCTTTAGGAATCCTCTTTGATAAGTCTATAATTGATGGATTAAGTGATTATGTTTCAAAAAAGATTATCTCTTCAAGGGATAATCTTAAAAATCAATATAGATTAGAAATAAAATTTGAAAATTAGATTTTACTTATAAAACCTATATTCTGCTCCATTGGTTAGGTAGGTTACAAAAACCCCACATCTATTAGGTTTAGTGTGGGGTTTTTTGTTTTAATAAGGGGTGCTAAATTTTTGATATCGGTAAATGATTTCGAATCAACCAATACTCATAATAAAATAATATAAAGATAATTAAATGATTGCTTATTTATCTGGACCAATTGAAAATGCGCATAATAATGGTGCAGATTGGAGAAATGATATTACATATTGGCTTAATAAAGAGCTTAATCACCAGGTATTTAATCCAGTTTCTGAAACAAAAAGGATAACCAAAGAATTAAATTCTGACGATTTCAGATTGATGAAAACTACTAATCCAGAGCAATACAAGAAAATCATCAGGAAAATAATTCAGTTAGACCTTGATGCGGTTGTCAATGGTTCAGACTATTTAATTGTAAACTGGGACAAATCGGTGTTTAAGGGTGGAGGGACTCATGGAGAGATTACAATGGCCTACTGGTTTAATAAGCCTATTTATATGGTAAATTCTTTACCAATAGAAGATGTTAGCTCATGGATTTTTTCTTGTACAGAATTTGTCTTTAGTAATTTTGAAGATCTTAAGATAAAGCTAAAAGAAATCTATTGAAATTATTTCAATATACAGACCAATATAGGAAACCTTGTGATGGCCGGGTGGAGACATTGCATAAATTTTCATAATAGATTTATAAATAATTTTCTTGAACCTGATTAATTTTTCAAATAAGCTATGAGCGTTATGAACGTTTATTATAGAAGAATACAGTGAATTTTGGGTATTTAGTAGAGCATATGGAGTCTTCTTTACGATTCTTGTTGCGACGTGTTCTAAACAGACTATAAAATTATTACGTCCACAACACATATAGTAACCAAATAAAGGAGATATAAGATGACACCAACACCAATGGGCTTAGCTGAACTTGCCAATTTTTCTTTTTGGCTTGCCACAGCTATTATGCTAGCGTCCACAGTATTTTTCTTTGTTGAAAGAAATGATGTTAGCGGAAAGTGGAAAACTTCATTGACAGTAGCTGGGCTTGTCACGGGTATTGCTTTCTGGCACTATCTTAGAATGAGCGAAATGAATGCTGCTGGAGAAGCAACAACCGTTTATCGCTACGTAGACTGGTTAATTACAGTGCCACTTCAAATTGTAGAATTTTATTTAATTCTTGTTGCGGTAACTGCTGTTACTAGCGCACTATTCTGGAGACTACTAGGTGCTTCACTCGTAATGTTAGTTTTTGGATTTTTAGGAGAGGCAGGAATTTTTGATGCTACTTTAGGTTTTGTAATTGGAATGGCTGGCTGGATCTACATCATTTATGAAGTATT
>JAYNUL010000026.1:6262-15712 GCA_038281125.1 Fidelibacterota bacterium
CCTTAAAGTGTATTATTGTACCGGTTTTAATTTTCTTACCTATGAATATAAAATCTGATGGGAAAATGATCTATGACTTTAATGTAAATAGCTCATTTCGGAATTGGGCAATAGTTGATGATGGAGTAATGGGTGGACTTTCAGCTGGAAATCTTGGTATTCAAAAGGATGGGAGCGGTCTCTTTTATGGATATGTATCTTTAGATAACTATGGTGGATTTACCTCTGTGAGATTAAGAAAAAATGTTTCCTTAAAAGGTTTTGATAAAATCATCTTAAGAGTCTTAGGTGATAATAAATATTATCAATTACGGATTAGGTCATCGTATCAGGATAGGCATTCCTACGTGAAAAAGTTTTATGCAATAGATGAGTGGTCAGATATTGAAATTCCGCTTAGTTCGATGGAGCCCCAATTTCGTGGGCGTTCTCTAAGAATGAAAAACTTTAATGGAAATTCATTGGTTGAATTAGGACTTTTAATTGGAAATAAAGTGGAAGAAAGATTTGCTCTAAAAATAGATTACATTAGACTAAAATGACTAACCAGACTCAGTATTAAAAATAATATTAAATCATTTGTATTTATCAATCTCTAATAAATAATATTCTATATGAAATTAACAATAATACTTACAACAATTGGGGCTGCTGCTGGTTTTGCCTATGCGTCTGTTTTAGGTTGTGATACTGTATGCTCTGTTGCATCATCATCACTAAATACAACCGTTTATGGCGCGTTTGCAGGTCTTGTATTAGCATTTCCAATCAACAAAAAATTTAAGAACAAGTAATAGTTCACTTTTCTTGAGCATTAAAACCCCACTTTAGTGGGGTTTTTTGTTTTTTGACAGTGTTTATCAGTGATAGGAGACTAATTATGAAATATATATACATCCCAGGGATAATTATTTTTACAATAATGGTGCAAACTTCATGTGGCTCCATGAATAAGGCTCACGGCGAGCTTCACTACAATAACAATGTAACAAAGGGCCAAGAGCTCATTGATTTAAAAAATGCTTTAAATAAAGGAGCCCTTGATCAAGATGAATACGATTTGATGAAAGATAGAATCATCAATGATGAATATTTAAAAAACTTTTTTAGACAGCTTGAGGATATTGATGAAGAAGATATTGAAAGTGTTAGTATTTAGTATGTATCTGGGTAATTAATCACTTATACGAGTCTATGAAAGAATATTAAATGCTAATCTCAAGGTTAAGACAAGGATAACACAAGTAGTAGCTCCAACTCCAACAAAAACACTATTAACTATAAAACCTGCTAAATCAAATTCTGGTTTACTGTATGTTTCTTTTTTGGGCACTGGCTTTTTTGGTTTGGGTGGATTAGTCCCCAAAATCAATCTGTATGATACTTCTTTCATTCCTTCAACTAGAAGCTGATCAATATTGTATTTGCTATCGTAGCTAATTGCGTTCTCAACCTTTGAGGTCGTAGCATTAATTTTTCTAGCGTTTATGGTATAATAAGATCCAACCTTTCCGATTGAACCAACAATGATACTAGATGATCCAACTAATTTTCCTACTTCAATAAGGCATTTGTCAGCGCATCCGCTTAATTGAATCTGTTGCTCTTCAAGAACTGCATCAATTCTTTTCCTCTCAACAACTGAAATGTTATCGAATCTCATCATCTCAGAACGAAGACGATCTGTTAGTGTATTAACCACGTCATCGCTTACGCCATTTCCAGTAAAGTCAAATATTGCAATAGTTTGAGACCCATTGAAGTCCCCTTGGGCGCTCAACTGCCCTAGGATTCCAATACTTACTATTAATTTTAAAATTAAAGTTTTCAAGATCATTACTATTTGCAATCTATTCACTATGTATTATAAGCATGGGGGAGACCCACCACCACGTAATTCATCACACCGTATACCGCTTCTGTGAGATAAGAGCTTCCATTTAAAATCGATATTTTTTAGAAATCTGAGCTGATGATATTCATGGGAACAACTATCATCCAGACAGGTAGAATGTATTTCGACTTCAACTAGCATGACATCACCTTTTTGCTTGGTGTATTGATAGAAGTTATACGTTTTACAATTTCCATCATAGTCTTCCTCAATATCATAGTCATCCGCACATGTTTTATATGTATATCCACTATAATTATTATCAATAACATACTGATCATCTTTAAATACATTTTTCACAAAATTTTTCTCAATGACGTTTGATGGAAGTATATCCTTAAAAAGAGCAATCGCTATTTCAACAGGATTATTTCCATTTTTATGGTCTGCCATTTTAGAAATCAATGATTCATCTTTTGTTAAAACTAGTTCTCGGCCAGCACTTTTATGTATAAAGGAAGCATCAAACAGAATATCCTCCTTTTTTACGCTATTACCCATAATTTTTCGGCTTTTGCTATCATTTTTTATTAAAACGAATGGAAGACGATCACTAAAAAGTTTGTTATCATTTAATTCAAATATAAAAATACCACCATCGTCATAAATCCCCTCACTAGAAACGATGCTATGTAATTCAAGCGAACTATCATTAACAGATCCCTTTCCGAAAAGATGGAAGTATTTATTGCCATACATATTTGTGTAGTTTCTCAAAAATGCTCGAACTTTATCATCCTCATAGTAAATGATAATATCGGTCCCCGCTTCGCTTATTTCGCCTAGATCTACTATCTTACCGTAGTATTCCTGAGAAAAGAGAAGAACAGTGAATAAGTGAATAAAAGGTAGTATCCTGTACATTGAGAATGATTTAACAAAATCTATTTAATATAGATTGAATTTTAGTTTCCAGCAAAAGGTGTTCCAAATATACCAACCCCAAGTTCAGCCCAGATAAAAAACAGTACAATAAGGACAATTATATATTTTATGTTGCGAATTTTAAACATAGGATTGAAGTGATTTAAAATAATTACGATTAAACATTAACTAAAACAAAATTATTCCTGTGGCCTAATTGCTTCATAATGGACTATGTTTAAATTTGTTTTAGGAATAACGATGAAATTATATCTTTACACTTTTATACTTTTTAGCCAATTGCTGATCGCTAGTGAGAAAAATGAGAGAGATGATATAAAGCGAACTCTGGTAGAATATTTGCAAAGCATAGATCAAAAAAATGCTTCCAGGATTTCAGAACACTTTTACTTTGACCGAAGAGGTTGGGACAGAGGTCCTGTTTTCTGTTTTGGCGAGGGTACTACCCGTGAATTCAGTGATTTGGATGAGCTCAAATCCTTTTTCGAAAAGTGGTCAAATGCACAATCAAAAACATACAACACTCACATAGAAGAATTACAAATAACTTTACTATTCAATGGTAAGGAGAACCGTTTATATAATGCTGACGCAATTACAAAACGATTAGATTCATCTGGTAAGGTAATTAAAAAGCAGAGAAACCTGTACTATTTTCAAAGTGATAAGTTGTCTGATCAGGATAACTCTTGGACTGATTGGAAGATTTACATGATTTCAAATATTGAGATATAATATTTCTCCATATTTTAATAGATTACTCAATGAACTTTTTAATTAAATATCGTTTCTTTGCTCTTATCGGTATCTATGTGCTCCTACAGGTTTTTGATAAGACTGAGTTCGCAACGATCGCCTTTTTCATTTTAATTCTTGATTTAGCTAATGCATTGAGTCATAGCACAGAATAAGATTCCAAAATAAATGAACGACACTAAAAGAAAACTCGCTGCCATTGTATTTACGGACATAGTAGGTTTTACCAAGCTGTCCTCAAAAAATGAGCCTGCTGCATTAGCACTACTTGAAAAACAACGTGACCTGTTACAGCCAATCGTTGAAAAGAACAATGGAGACTGGCTAAAAGAAATTGGTGATGGACTGCTGCTTACTTTTGAGACAACCCGTGATGCAGTTGACTGTGGTATAGAGATTCAGCATGCGACTAAAAATATTCCAGATCTTGACCTAAGAATTGGAATCCATCAGGGTGAAGTGGTTTTTCAAGGAAGTGATGTTGTAGGGGACGATGTAAACATAGCCTCAAGGATAGAGCCTTTTGCAGCTACCGGTGGGATTGCCATCAGTGGTAGGGTTAATAGTTCTCTCGAGCGAGATCCTGAATTTGAGACAATGCTTGTTGGGACTCCACACCTAAAAGGTGTCTCCCAAAAGGTGGAGGTATATTGTATTGTTTCTCACAATCTTCCAAAAACAGATGTTAGCAAGGTTCAGGCGAAAATTGAGAACAAAGGTTTCCAGTGGAATCTGCTCAGTATAAGCGGAGCAGCTCTCACCCTCATTGGGCTATTATTTTGGATCAATCTCTCTTTTATAGGCATAGGAATCGCTGATACGAACGAGGTATTATCTGTAGCAGTACTCCCATTTGAAAACAAGGGTGAGAAAAAAGACGACTTTTATGCCTACGGTATCAGCTCTGATCTTATTAAAGATGTCTCAAGCACTGGTATGCTTCGAGTAGCGGCTCTAGCCGACATTGAGAAGCTTGATTATCTAGAAATGAACAATGATGAACTGGCTGATAAGCTTCGGGTGCGCTATGTTGCAAAAGGAACCCTGTGGAAAATGGACAGCGTTTTTCAGTTGTCTATGGAGCTGTTTGATACCAAAAATTCCAAGGTGGTGTGGTCCAACAGGTGGCAAACAAACTGGAGCGATCTATCTACGATCAAAGGAGACTTGTCGAACGAAATTTTAGCAAACCTCAACATAATGGTAACCAAGAATGCCGAGCAGGTGAATGTCACCGGAAATCCCGAGGCATATGAGTACTACCTTAAAGGTCAATATAAATTTGATAAAAGAACTACTCTGGAAGATTTGAAAATTTCACAGGGGATGTTGGAGCAGGCAATCACCTTGGATAGCAATTTAGTAAGTGCAATAAATCTTCTTGGTACTACATACAACTTTGAAAATAACTATGATAAATCTGAAGAAATATTTAAAAAAGCTAAGGATGTATCTCTTCGCTTGAACAATATGGTTGCTCATTCCACTGCTATAGGCGGATTGGCTGTAATAAATTATTTTAGAGGAGAAATAGATGATGCGCTAGGTTTAATGTTAGAAGCAAAATCTATTGCTGAAGAAGCCGGTGATAAGGGTCAAGTATCAAGAAATTTAAATAATATTTCATTAATTTATTCTGCAAGAGGAGATAACCAACAAGCATTAAAAACCTTATTTGAAATGCGTGAATTAGCAGAGTCTCTGGGCGATAAATTTAGACTCGTTTATGCACATCAAAATTTAGCAGCTGTTTATTCAAGGCTAGGTAAGCAAGACACTAGCAAACAACATACTTTAATAGCATATCAACTGGCAAAAGAGATTGGCGACCTTAATATGCAAGCAAGCGCTCTAACAAATATTGCTGTTGGAAAGGTTGTTAACAAACAATACGAAGATGCCCTCATGGAGTTCAATCAAATATTAGAAATCTTTGATAAAATGGGGGATAACATGAGTGTGGTAAAAACTCTGCATAGAATTACGATGACCTATAGCTATATGCACAAGGATGAAGATGCAGTTGAAACCTCTGAACGTGCTCTTAACCTAAGTAAAGAGTTAAAGGATGATCTACTTATTTCTGAAAGTTATATTTATCTAGGAGCGGCACACAACGAACTAGGGAAAAAATCTGAAGGCTTTGAAAGTCTAAAAAAATCAAAAAAAATATATCAAAATAGGAACAATCAAGATGGCCTTGGAAAAATAGCAGGATTGATTGCTAATCACTTTCAGGAAACTGGTGACCTAGATAGCGCCATGCATTATATCAAAGAATCATTTATGATCCATGAAGAACTGGGAAATAAAAGTCAAATTTTACAAAACGTAAGTTTTATGGCTGGTCTCTATTTGCAAAAAGGAAATATTGAACTTGCAATGGATCAAACAGATCAGGCAATGGCAATTTCAAAAGAAATTAATGATGATATGAGGTATCACTATTACCACCTTGGGAAGGGATTGATTTATTTTCAGCAAAAGGATTATGCTCAGGCGATGGATGGTAACATGAGTAAGTGGTATAAATGGTTTACTGAAAATGGAAAAGATATTTCCCTTAGAGAAATGGCTATCTACCTTTGTTGTTTAAAAAAGCTAAATAGGGATTATGACCTCTCCCGATTGGAAACATTGATGAAGGAAACACCAGAACGGAAGTACCACTATAAACTTAATTACATGTTATATCAACTCTATGATGATCGCTCTTACCTAAAAAGTTCTTACGAAAAAATAATGGATATAAAGTCTAAGCTTGATGATAAAACAGGTGAGGAATTCATTAACTATCCACTTGAGAGTGAGATAGTTAATGTTTATAAAAGTATTAGTTGAATTACCTATTTTAATAAATCCCAATAAATTTATATAAAAAAGTGATGAGCTAATAAAGCAACCTTATGTAGAATGACAATTTATTGCTTGTTCCAAAATAATTAGATTATGCCATGAAATGTCTATCGTGCTCGTATAATTGGAAAAGAGAAAAAATATCTGAATACTTTTCCTTTTTATCCATCTGCCCAAATTGTGGCAGTCGCCTTGTCGCCAGAAACGACTTTATACTTTTGATTTACGGATTTTTTAGAAGATTAATACAGAAAATATGAAATATCAGCCGCCGGTGAAGGATGATTAACAATGATGAGCACTATTTATACTCTTAGGGTTCTTAATTTATGAGATATGTGAGTAAAAAATATCTTGATGCAACTATTCTCAAGAAAACCTATAAAAACAATAAACCTTTTCCTCATATTGTACTTGATAACTTTATTGATGAAGAATTGCTTAATAATGTGCTTAATGAGTTCCCAGATTTAAGTACTATTGAGAACAAGCGAAGTTTTAACGAACCAAAACAAATAAAATTTGGCACTATTGGTTTTAAAAACCTTTCTGAGGCCGCAAATCAGCTAATTTCTTTTTTTAATAATGATATTTTTTTGAAATACTTGCAGGAACTTACAGGTATAAAGGAACCTCTTATTAGTGACCCATACTTATCAGGTGGAGGCTATCATGAAATCAAAAACGGAGGGGTCTTAAAGGTTCATGCAGATTTTAACAGGCATCCATCCCTTGAGCTTGATAGAAGAGTAAACCTTCTTCTATATTTAAATAAAAATTGGAAGGAAGAATGGGGTGGAAATCTTGAACTGTACTCTCCGAACAACCTAGATGAACCAGTTGTTAAGGTTACACCAGAGTTTAATCGTTGTGTAATTTTTAATACCACCTCCTATACATATCATGGACATCCTGAGGTTATTTCTTGTCCTGAGGGTATCTCAAGGAAATCAATTGCGTTATACTACTTTTCCACTGGAAGACCCAAAAGTGAGGTAAGTGAAAAACATTCTACTATGTGGAAAGAGGTAAAAGGAGAGACATTTGAACCTGACCCATTAACTATTGGTAACATTATCAAGAAGGTCACTCCTCCCATAATTTTTGATTTTATCAAAAAAATTGTCAGGAAATAGTATAAGCTATCCTGGTCCAAAAGAAATAATCGAAAAATGGAAAAAGATGCAATTTTAAATAACGTATCTTAAACTTTTTAATCATAGGAAATAAAATTCTAAAATTAACCACAATTTATTTTTTGGAACTTGTTTATACTTTTATATATTATAATGATAAGAATCCAAAATAAAAGGAAAGAATAAAATGGAAGAAGAAGAGATTTACGACGATATTAGGCTAACAAAGCGTAAAACGATTACTAATGGTGAAAAATATAACTTCTACATTTATGATATGATGAAGCTTGAAAAAGAATTCTCTAAAGGAAAATTTGGGAAGGGCGATACCGTGATAAGTCCAGTAAAGGATTATAAGCTATTGGATGAAGAGACAGGTGAGATGCTAGATGTTAAACTTAAATGCTCAAAAAAAATTGATGATGCCATAGATGGCTTCACTCCTGAAGAAGGGAAAAAAGTCTTCAAAAAATGTTTAGATGTGTTAGTAAAAAGAGGTCTGGTAAAAGAATAAACAATTTATTTTTCTATTTTTACCCAAAACCTCACACTAGTGGGGTTTTTTGTTTTATTTTTGATTGTTAGATTAATGATGTTATGATTTATCTATATCTAGCCATATCAATCTTTTTTTTACAGGTTTCAATTTTTATTTACAAGTTTATTTCAATTAATAAAAATGAATTGTCGCTTATTTTTAAAAGAGCCATATTTTTTTGGAATAACCCATTTATTCGGCAAACAATTCTTGTTTCAACATTGAAGTTCATTTTTAGATTAATCAGAAAGACTATTTTCAAGGTTTAACTCTTTTTAAAAAACAACCTCTCTCAGTATATGAATAAGAAAAAGGAATCTCTTGTTCCGTACTTTTTAGGAATACCGCCCTCGAGGTATGTAAAATGGTTTCTCTTAAGTGCTTTTGTGATACCTGGATATTTTTGGTGGGCCGAAATTCATAATTATGAAAGTCAGCGAATTGATAATTTTTTTGAATCACTTTTGCTGCCATTTAATATTGGATTCTGGCTTATTCCAATTTTATATATTATTCACTACGGTTATTATAAAGGGGTTTCAAATAGATCTGAAATATTTGCGCAGATTGCACTTAAAAATAATTGCGAGTATAAAGCAAGTGATGGACTAATTACTCCTGAGCTCCAAAAAGTAGTAAAGGATTATTTCTTTCATAGTTTTTCTGGAGTTGGCCTGGGATCGGGTGATTACATTATTGGATTAAATTCTGATTTAAAATATTATATGTTTGATTATGGATATGCTGTTTATTCAAAAAAAGCTACTTATAGGTATTATAAAACCATATTTATGCTGAGATGCACAAAAAAGGATTTACCGAGGTTCAGACTTAAACCAAAAGGAATTTTTGATGTCTTTTTTGGTAAAAACCGAAAAAATGAACTACCTAAGGATTATGTTGATCATCTAAAGGGTTATTATTTTTGGTATGACAAAGAAGCAATCTCGATTGAAGAAGTTGTAAAATTGTTACCTGAAGAAATATTTATAATGGTCAAAGAATATAAGGGAATGATCATTGAGCATTTCTCTAGTCATTTAGTTATGAATTACAAGCACTGCAGGATTCCCTCATACAATCTTTCAAGGTTTTTTGATATTGGATTGTCAATGAAAAAAGCATTAAGTGGCTGAGTTTAATCTTAACTTAAATAAAGGATAATTGCCTACATTTATGGCCTTACTCAAAAAAGTAAATATTTATCAGCGTGTATTTTTATTTTCATTTACCATGGCAATTTTATGGTGGCTGGTAGAATTGGCTTCCTTTCATACGATTGAATATGTTATAAAAAACCCAAAAGTTCTTTACAATACCTTTGCAAAAAGGCAGGCAGTGTGGGTAATGACTGGATCGTTGGTAGGTTTTTTTATTTTTAAAAC
>JAYNUL010000027.1:0-15584 GCA_038281125.1 Fidelibacterota bacterium
AAAGTGCACCAGATCCTAAATCTGGCGTGTCTACCAATTCCACCACCGCGGCATAATTAAATATTTATTAATTTTTTATAGTTATAATTTATTTCATTAAAACCATTTTTTGACTAAAAGTCTTATTCCCTGATCTTAATTGATAAATATATACACCTGCACCCACATTGTTTCCATAGTGATCAGTTGCATTCCATTCTACTAAATAACGTCCTGCAGCCTGATGTTTATTTACAAGGCTCTTTATCATTCTTCCACGCATATCGTAGATGGTGAGCATCACATCAGCATTTTCAGGTATGCTATATGATATTATTGTGGATGGATTAAATGGATTTGGATAGTTAGGATGCAGCGCAAAACTTGAGGGGGGTTTATTATCAAAGTCTAACGATACCATGTCACCGCTAAATTGGCCAAAATCATCCGCTACTGCTACCAATGGGTTTGAGCTGAAATCCTCAGCGTAAATACTATCGATCATAAAGACAACAGAAGGGTTTGAGAAATTCTGATTGAATTCAACTTCGATCTCCAGGATCGGGCCGATGCCAGGTTCTATGCCCAAAGGATTATCATTTGACTGAACATAGTCAAATCCCAAAAAGTAAAAGGATCCAGACTCTGTTTCTCCAGCAGAACCATCAATTGTGCCACCTTCTTCAAAACGTCCTAATGGTGTGATATTTGTAACTGTCATCAAGTTTGGCATATCAATAATCTCAAATAGCAAAAAGTTTAGTGTTTCTGTGTTTTCCACATGTATTTCAAAGGTACCAGTTCCGCCTGGAGCTAATTGACCACTAACATTCTCAATGGTACATCCCACCTGAGGTTGTCCAATGTAAAATGCATGAGGAGTGCCTACAGTCACCATTGGTAGATTATTAATGTCTGCTAAGACAGGTTCTCCTACAGTGATGTCAATAATCGTGCCCTCCGGTATCCCAGCAAGTACATCATACTCGATGTCAGCCAAATGCCTAGTCCCTGGCGGTATTGGATTTGTTTGATTGATATCTACTGCGGTAATCCTGTAAGCTGTTCCTAGATCAGTTCCAGAAACTTCCCAGTTTTCCAAATCAAGCAACTCGTTCAGTGAAAGATCCACTCCATTAATAAATGGTGGGTCAGCAAGAATATCAAACTCAATTGCATAGATTGGCTGTGTATTTTGTAGAAAAACTGATCCAGTTGTTTGTGATCCACTGTTTCCGTATCCACCATATAAGTTTAAATATTGGGTTTCAATTCCAACATCATATGTTCCCTCTTCAGCAGTCCAATTTAGCTCAACGGAACCAACATCTTGAATGGACGTAGAGGAGGAATAAGATAAGTTGATGGTTACTTCATCTTCAGCATTAGGGTACAATACAGCACGACATACAGAACCATTACCTGGGCTTAGTACAGTCTGTGTATTGTTTGGAATTCCAGTAATAGCAATGGTACCATCTCCCTGGTCTACAATCTCAAGTTGCCAATTGGTTGTCCGGTCAGTGTTTAATATATTAAAAGAATTCAAAAGATCAGGATTATCAATAATTTCAAAGTAGAAGAATCCTAAGTCAGATTCATTATTTATATAGAAATCTAGTGTATCCATCTGTCCGGATAGAGAAGCACCATCATCGAACCAGAGTTCTACCCACTCAACAGGTGTTGCCGATACAACGGCAGTGGGGCCAGATTCGGTACCGTCCGGGTAAATGGCAGTAACGTAATAATAGTAGGTAGTGCTATTTATAACATCCTCATCTAAATAGGTAGTGACATCACTTTCAACCTCAGCAATTTCCGTAAAGTCTGAAGATTCACTAAGCGATCTGTAAACCTTGTATCCATTTAAATCAACAGGACGTTGACTGCGATTAATCTGATCTACCCAGGGCAAAAATGAACCAGTTTGGATAATGGCTGGTTCGCCTAATGTTAGCTCTAGGTCTTGGATGCTTTGTAAACTTATATTGTCTTTATCTGGGAGTGGCTCTAGATAAGAACGATTAGCAACACTGTAACGTCCCTCACCAACATCAAATTGAAAGGATTCTTCTGTGCCCGTCCAACCGGTACCTATATTTGAATAAATTTCTTCACCATCAATGTGTATTGCATACCCTCCAGGTGAAAAAATTCCATCTCCCCAAGAATCAAAAATAGTAAACGTATAGCTACCGAAGTCTAAATCAAAATCCCAAGAGTACTCGGTCTGATCTTCTAATGCAGCATCGGTATAAGATTGTACCACTTCGCCTGTAAGATCATCGGTTAGTTCCCAGGTCGTTTCTGATGCCCAGGTGTCAGTTAAAATGAATATAGTAATTGGTCTTGAAAAGATAGGCCCAATAGGAGGAGTCCAGTTTAATATTACTTGCCCATCCAATCCATCCTCCACAGAGATACTGTTTGGTTCTTCAATATAACCTGGACTAACAGTAACAGTCCCTGAATCCGTGCTTCCAACCCAATAGTCACCTCCAATTCCATCCGTTATAGTTACATTTGAAAAACTAACTCCGACATTTGAGTTGTATGCGTCTTCATGAATAAGCATCTCCATATTTGCAATTGGCCCAAACCCTGCTTCAATATTTCCATTATTAGAACTATACATAATTACTCTTGTATCACCATTTTCCAGCTCATTAAAATCTATGGTGAAACCATCAGAACGATTTGTAGTTGTAAATCCAGTTACATCAAGATAGTTGGGTGAATCGGATATATCAAACTGTAGTCCACCAACCTCGCCTGAATTTTGCAGATTAATATCAATACTTACTTGTTCTGATACGTCTCCGGTATCTGATGAGGCACTGAGATATGTTTCATCACCAATGGTGATTGATCCATTAATCAGATTCCCATTGATAATTTCACCCTCCCCATCACTAACAGATAGGTTATACGCTTCTAATTGTACTATGGCAGATAAAATTTCAGAACCATCATAGTGCAAGTTCAATACAACGCCATCGCCACCAGGTGCTATAGCACCCCCCACACTATTGTAAAAAACTACTCTACCTGATCCATCATTGAAAACGGTATAGTCTGCACTAAAATTATTTTGATCCACAGGAGTTGCTCCTGAGAGTGTGACTATGGTAGGCATTGCAATTAGATCAAATTGTAATCCCCCCACCCAGTTTTCTGGGTTAGAAAGGGTTATGGGTACAACAATATCATTAGTATATCCATCGACTTGAACATCTCCGACGGAAACAGTTACATTAGCTAATGCAAAATTGCTAACGATTAAAATCATGATTAATAGAGAAAAACTTTTTCTCATGTATGTCATTTTTTCCTCCATAAATATCGATAATGATATATTAGAAATGGCAACAAAGGATTAAAAAAATCTTTTAGTTAGAATAAAAAGTTAATTGTATTTGCGTAATAATAACGATTTTCAATGGATAATTCACTCATATTTATTATTCTAGAGAAGAAATAATATCATCATATAAATCATCAACATGTTCAATGCCAATGGATAAACGAACAAGATCTTTCGTCAATCCCATAGACTCCTTTAAATCTTCTGGAACAGCAGAGTGTGTCATTTCATAAGGCACGCAAACAAGGCTTTCAACTCCACCCAAACTTTCTGCAAGAGTAAACAATCTTAGCTTGGAAAGAAACCGATCACGCCTCTCTACAGTACCACATCTAATTGATATCATGGAACCAAAAATAGGGCTTCCATCTGGAGCAACTTGTTGTTTGACCGCAATTTCGTGCTGATTGTGACTTTCAAGACCGGGGTATATAACAGAATCAATGATCCCTGATTTCTGAAGTCTTTTAGCTATCTCTTTTGCATTATCAGATTGTCTTTGGACTCTAAGCTCCATTGTTTTCGTACTCCGAAGTAGTAACCAACAATCAAAAGGGCTTGGTACTGCTCCACCTGATTTCTGTACAAAATATAATTTTTCAGCGAGCTTGGAATCATTTGTAACTAATGCGCCTGCTAATATATCACTATGGCCTCCAATAAACTTAGTAACACTGTGCATAACAACGTCAGCACCGATCGTAAGTGGGTTTTGGCCATAGGGACTCATAAACGTGTTGTCTACAGCAAGAAGGATATTTTGGTCCATGCATAATTTAGACGTTTCTGCTATATCACATAATTCTAATAATGGATTAGTGGGGGTCTCAACAAAAATTAATTTAGTATTTTGTTTAATTGCAGACTTTATGAGGTCAGTAGATCTAGTATCAATAAATTCAAAATCAATTCCGTGATTTGATAAAACCTTAGTGGACATTCTGTAGGTGCCACCGTAAACATTGTGACCAATAATAACATGGTCACCTGATGATAAAGTCTGAAATAATGCAGTAGTTGCTGCCATGCCACTAGCAAACATCAAACCGTAGGTGCCTTGCTCAAGAGCAGCAAGATTATCTTCTAGCCTTTTCCGGGTGGGGTTTCCTCCACGTGAATAGTCAAAACCCTTATCATTGCCAACTGATTCTTGCTCAAATGTCGATGTAAGATGGATGGGTGGTGAAACGGCCCCGGTTTCTTTATCAGGCTTGTTCCCAATATGAATAGCTAAAGTCTGAAATTTATCTTTTTTATTCACTTTAGACCTGAGTATAGCCTTTGTTTAAGTAGGATTGTAACTTTTTATTTTTTATTTCAATCTCTTCTCCATTGGGTCCACGGACTATAATTTTTTCATTTCTACCCACTTTCTGTTGAGTCTTTATAGGTGTTCGAACCTGTTGAGGTCGATTCCCTTGCTGAGACTGGGGTTGTCCCTGGAATCCCATTCCAGTGGTATCTTGGTGGGATACCTTTATATTCTTGACTGAAGTGTTTTGTTCTGGAGCCTGATTTTCCATTCCCTGAATCTGAGTTCTAAATAATCTTTGAATCGTTACAGAATTCATGTCCGCCATCATTTCCTGAAACATCTTAAAACCCTCTGACTTGTATTCCAGTAATGGGTTCTTTTGGCCATAAGCTCTAAGGTTAATACCTTCTCTGAGTTGATCCATGGCATAAAGGTGATCTTTCCATTTTTCATCAATCGTTCTTAAAATTACAAATCTTTCAAAATCTCGAATGACACTTTCTGGGACAAGGGATTCACGGGCCTTGTAAACACTTTTTGATTTTTCAAATATCCAATCTCCCACTTCTTCTGCTGTCAAATCACTTTTACCCTCATCTTCATAGATTTTTTCCAAGGTTGCGTCCACCATTAAATGAGATGCAAATCTTTGCTTTAAATGGTCCCAATCCCAATACTCTACATTTGACTCCCCAGATTGTAATTCAATCTCATCTAAAATGAAGTCGTCTAATATCTGGAATACTCCGTCCTGCATATTCTCACCTGCTAGTGCCTGGTTCCTAAGATCATAAACAACCTGCCTCTGCTGATTCATTACATCATCATACTCCAAAAGATGCTTTCTTATACCAAAATTTCGCACCTCAACTTTCTTTTGAGCATTGGAGATAGCTCTTGTTACCATTCTAGCAGAAATAACCTCTCCCTCTTCAATTCCCATTCTATCCATAATAGCAGCTACTTTATCAGAACTGAAAAGTCTCATTAAATCGTCTTCAAGAGAAAGGTAAAATCTAGAAGACCCATTGTCACCCTGTCGTCCACTGCGTCCTCTTAACTGTAAATCAATGCGCCTGGATTCATGCCTCTCAGTACCAATTATATGCAACCCACCAAGTTCTTTGATCCCATCCGCAAGTTTAATGTCGGTTCCTCTTCCTGCCATATTTGTCGCAATAGTTACAGCCCCCTTTTGTCCAGCACGAGCTACCACCTCTGCTTCACTCTTGTGTTGTTTTGCATTTAATACATTATGAGGGATATTTTTTCTTTTTAACATTCTGGATAAAAGCTCAGAAATTTCAACAGATATTGTTCCAACTAATGTGGGCTGCCCTCTACGATGACAATCTTCAATTTCATCTATTGCTGCATTATATTTTTCTCTTTTGGTCTTGTAAACAAGGTCGTCTTTATCATCTCTTGAGATAGGCCTGTGAGTTGGTATTACAGTTACATCAAGACCATAAATAGATCCTAGCTCTTCCGCCTCGGTTTCAGCAGTTCCTGTCATTCCTGATAATTTATCATACAATCGAAAGTAATTCTGAATGGTAATTGTTGCGAGAGTTTGTGTCTCTCGCTCAATCCTTACATTTTCTTTAGCTTCAAGAGCTTGGTGCAAGCCATCAGAATATCTCCTCCCAGGAAGAACCCGGCCAGTAAATTCATCTACAATCATAACCTTACCCTCTTGTATGACATACTCAACATCTTTCTCATATAATGTGTAGGCCCTCAAAAGCTGATTAAAATTATGGATCGTGCCGCTCCTCTCAGCATGGAGTTGGTGGGCTTTTTCTTTCTCTTGTTCTTTTTCAATTGAACTAAGATCTTGACGTTCCTCTATCTCAAGAAGAAGCTCTCCAAGGTCTGGAATGATAAAAGTGTCTGGATCATCAGGCGATAACAAAGACCGACCCTTCTCAGTAATATCCATCACATGACTTTTCTCATCCACTGCAAAATATAGATCATCATCCACCTCTTGCATTTTTTTATCTCTGGTGTATATTGATTCAATATCCTGAGCTAGTTTTAACATTCCCGGCTCTTGAAAAATTTTCATGACCTGTCGGTTTTTTGGCATACCGCGCTGAGCCTGTAATAGTTTTAGTCCAGCGTTATCTTCATCATCATTGTCAAGAAACTTTTGGGCTTCTCGTACTAAATCTGATACTAGCTGTGACTGCTTTTTAACTAATTGCTGGACGCCTGGCTTAAGTGTTGTAAAAGTCTCATCAACAGGAGCATCAATGGTTCCAGAAATAATTAAAGGAGTTCGAGCTTCATCTATTAGAACACTATCTACCTCATCCACAACGGCAAATGCATGTCCCCGTTGCACCCTATCATCTCTATGAAGCGCCATGTTGTCTCGTAGGTAGTCAAAACCAAATTCGTTATTTGTTCCGTATGTTATATCACGCTGATACATTTCTCTACGCTGGGAATTATCCATTGAATTAAGGATATATCCAACACTAAGACCTAACCGTTTATATACCTCACCCATCCATTCAGCATCTCTTTGCGCAAGATAATCATTAACCGTTATTACGTGTACCCCTCTACCCGTAAGCGCATTAAGGAAGATAGGCATTGTTGCTACTAAAGTTTTTCCTTCGCCTGTTTTCATTTCGGCAACTTTTCCATTGTGTAATGTTATTGCTCCAAATAATTGAACATCATAAGGAACCATTTCCCAGTTTATCTCTTGTCCTGATACACGCCAGGAGGAACCGCACATTCTTCGACAAGTCTCCTTAACCATGGCAAATGCCTCTTCCATGATTAGACCAAGAGCACCTTGCTCTGCTTTTAATATTTCATTGGATCGTTGCTGTTTGTCCATTTCACTGGGTAGTGAGTTTTCTTTATCGTTGCGAGCATTGATAACAAACTCTTTAAGTTCATTTGTCCTATTTACGAGGTCTTCATCTGTTTTTGAAGAAAGAGACTCAAATAGTTGATTAATTCGATCAATGGAGGGCCTAAGTTTTTTGATTTCCCTGTCAGACTTTGTCCCAAATAATTTTGCTAATACCATTTTTCTTTAATTCGTTTCCTTTTTTTGAAATTCCTTATATACTGAATCTAGTATGCCATTTATAAAGCCCGGACTCTCGTCAGTGCTATAAATCTTTGAAATTTCTACCATTTCACTTATAGAAACTTTAGGGGGAATTTCTTCCAAAAAGAATATCTCGCATATGCCCATCCTTAGTAACAAACGATCTACCTGAGCTACCCGTTCAAACTCCCAATTTTGCAAATGTGACTTAATTAAGTCATCTGCCCATATTACATTTTCTATGACACAAAAGAACAGTATCTCAATAAACTCGGAGCTTTTTTTCCTAGCTGGATTTGAATCTAAAACTCGATTAAGTACAACTTTTGGTTTTTCTTCAGAAAACTCCTGAGCGAATAAGGCTTCTAACACACCTTCTCTTGCATTACGTCTTGGATGAAGACTAGACATAATTATACTTTATCTCGAAATTAATAATAAATATCATAACTAGTTTCTTAAGCGTCCTATTTTATTTTTAAGACCCATCCAAATGGATCGGTAATTTCTTCACGCTGAATTGAAGTAAGGGTTTCTTTACATTTATTGGTTATCGGGCCAATACTCCCACCAGAGAAATGATGAACCTTATTTTGGTAAGTTACCTTGCCAACGGGGGCAACCACTACTGCTGTTCCAGTACAAAAAACTTCGTCAGCTTCTAACAATTCATCTAAATGGATATCGGTTTCTTCTACTTTTATACCCAGAACATCTTTTGCTATTCTGCATACAGAGTTTCTTGTAACACCATCTAGAATTGATCCACTAAGTTTAGGAGTTTTTATAGCACCATCTTTACAAATGAAAAGGTTAGCGGAACCAAGCTCTTCAATCCGTTGACCATCTACGGAGTCCAAGTATATGACCTCATCATAACCTTCTTTTTTAGCCTTTGTTAATGGATAAAGGGATGCCGAATAGTTTCCTATAGCTTTAGCATTACCTATACCCCTTGCTGCCGCACGATGATAATCTGTTTCTACTTTCAGATTTAATGGTTTAATGCCATCTTTAAAATATGATCCAACTGGAGAAACAAAGACAACGAAAGTATAGTCAGATACCGCTCTAACTCCTATTGCTGGTGCTGTACCCCAAACAATTGGCCTGACATACAGACTGCCTTTACCATATGGAGGTACATAATCTAAATTATCTTTTACAGTTTTAGTTACTGCCTCAACAAAGAAATCAGGGTCCATTTTAGGAATACATAGCCTTTCAGTTGACCATGCCATCCTCTTTGCATTACGACCAATCCTAAACATAACTATATTATCTTTGCTAGTATGGTACGCTTTTGTTCCTTCAAATACACCTTGACCATAGTTTAAAACGCCAGCTGCAGGAGATAATTCAATTTTACCGTATGGGACTAATGATCCAGATTCCCATTTACCATCTATTGGGCAATTTGCGATAAACATACTCCTAGTTTCCATAGGGTTAAACCCAAGGCTATCCCAATCAATGTTTGCTTTTTTTAAATTCATTTTAATAACTCCCTGCTAATCACCAAGCGCTGTATTTCCGAAGTACCTTCATATATCTCTGTAATTTTGGCATCACGCATTAATCTTTCAACACCATATTCTTGCATATAACCATAGCCGCCATGTACTTGAACGCATTCAGTTGCTGCTGACATAGCCGTGGATGAAGCAAATAGCTTTGCCATCGAACTTTCTTTAATATATTCTTTTCCCTGATCCTTTAGAATAGCTGCCTGCATAACTAATAACCTTGCAGCTTCAATATTTGTTGCCATATCTGCTATTTTATTTTGTATCGCTCCAAATTTTGCAATTTTCTTACCAAATTGCTCCCTCTCTTGAGAATAACTTATAGTTTTATCAAGAGCTGCTCTAGCAAGCCCAACAGACTGAGAGGCAATTCCGATACGACCACCGCCAAGTGCCTGCATCGCTATTGAAAAACCTTGGCCTAGATTACCAATTAAATTGCTTTCAGGAATTTCACAATTATCAAAGTATAGTTCACAAGTGTCCGATGCCCTAATACCTAATTTTTCTTCTTTTTTACCGGTGGTCAAACCAGGAGTACCCTTTTCGATGATAAATGCAGATATTCCTTTTGACCCAGCTCCTTTTTCTGTTTTACAGAAAAAAATGATTAAATCACTATTTTCGCCACTTGTAACCCAGTTCTTAGTTCCATTTACTATAAAATTATTTCCGTTTTTTTCCGCAAAAGTTTTCATATTGCTAGCATCAGATCCAGATTGTGGTTCACTAAGACTATATGCTCCTAATTTTAATCCCGATGCCAGAGGATTTAAAAATTTACTTTTTTGAGCATCTGTTCCCCAGTCTAAAAGTACTTGGCAGACTAAGGAATTATTTACGGACATTATAGTAGAGGTTGCGAGTTCAACTGCAGCAATTTCTTCTAAAGCAATGATGTAAGAAATTGTGTCAAGACCTGATCCGCCCCATTCTTCAGGTACCATCATACCCATAAAACCTAACTCGCCCATTTTTTTTATTTCATCTTTAGGAAATATCTGGTTTTCATCGCGTTCAATAACACCAGGAAGTAACTGAGTATTGGCAAAGTCCCTTGCCGTTTCTTTTATGAGTTCTTGCTCTGGAGATAAAGTAATATCAATCATTTTTTTCTATTATTAATGCTGAGGCTTCACCACCTCCAATACAAAGTGTAGCGAGACCTAGTTGGGAATCCGTTCTTTCCATTCCATTTAATAGGGTAGTTATAATTCTTGCTCCGGAAGCACCAATTGGGTGCCCCAATGCAACAGCGCCCCCATAGATATTTACTTTATCTTTATTTATGCTGAAATCTTCAATTGCTGCCATGGAAACAACAGAAAAAGCTTCATTGATTTCCCAGAGATCTATATCATTAGAATCCAAACTTACCTTATTTAATAATTTTTTTATTACCTTACTTGGAGCAGTTGTGAACCACTCAGGGTCATGGGCTGAGGAAGCATGCCCCAGTATTGAGCCTAGTGGTTTTAGTCCGCATTCATTCGCTTTTTGCTCGCTCATTACCAATAAGGCTGCAGCCCCATCATTTAATTTTGATGCATTAGCAGCAGTGATTGTACCATCACTTGCAAAAGCTGGCCTTAATTTTGTAATCTTATCAAACTTAACTCTCCCTGGCTCTTCATCATCCATCACAAATATGGATTCACCTTTTCGCCCATTAACCTCCACAGGGACAATTTCATTACTAAATATTTTATTTTTTATTGCTGATATTGATTTATTGTAGGAATTAATAGCGTATTCGTCTTGTAACTGACGGGTAAAGTTTCGTTTTGCCGCAAGCATCTCTGCACAGTTACCCATATGTTTATCATTGTAAACATCCCAAAGCCCATCATGAATCATGCTGTCAACTAGTTTCCCGTGCCCTAATCTCTGGCCTGATCTTGCATTCTCTATGAGATAAGGGGAGTTGGTCATGCTCTCCATGCCACCTGCAACTATTACATCTGCATCTCCAGTCCTTATTACTTGATCGGCCAACATAATAGCCTTCAATCCAGATCCACACATTTTATTAATAGTTAATGACTCAGTGGTATTTGGACAGCCACTTTTTATTGTGGCTTGTCTTGCAGGTGCTTGTCCTTGACCTGCAGATAAGACATTGCCCATAATTACCTCATCTATCTGGTCCGGTTGAATTTTTGCATCGATTAACACCTGCTTGATTACTAATGCTCCTAAATCAGATGCTGACAAAGATGAAAATTGTCCTTGGAATGCTCCTATTGGAGTACGTTTTGCCGCAACTATTACTGAATTTCGCTGCATAATTCTTGTATAAAAAGCATAGATAATATAGAGAACAAATTACGGATACTTTTTATTGAAATTTTAAAAAATGATTCCTTCATCTTTAATGTCTCTTAAGATTAATCCTTATCATATGCTTTAATTATTTTCATAACAAGCGGATGTCGAACTACATCTTTCTCATCAAGCCTTACAAAACCAATACCTTCTACACCACTTAAAATTTCAGATGCTTGCAATAGTCCTGACTCTTTAGGATTTTGAAGATCAACCTGAGTAATATCGCCAGTTATAATCGATCTCGAGCCAACCCCAAGCCTAGTTAGAAACATTTTCATTTGCAGTGGAGTAGCATTTTGTGCTTCATCTAGAATCATGTATGAACTATTTAGAGTTCTACCTCTCATGTATGCAAGTGGAACTACTTCAATAGTTTTGTTTTTCAGTAATTGACTCAATTTAGACTCTGAATAAAGTGTGTGAAGCGAGTCATAGAGAGGTGCGAGATAGGGATCAACCTTTTCCTTAAGGTCACCTGGTAAGAACCCCAAACTTTCTCCGGCTTCGACGGCAGGTCTGCAAAGAATTATTCGATCTACTTCATTCGCATCTAATGCAGCCAACGCAAAAGCAACTGATAAATATGTTTTCCCTGTCCCTGCAGGCCCAATACTGAACACCACATCATTGTTTTTTACCATTTTCACATAACGATGTTGGCCTTCAGTTTTGGGACTGACTGAACCATTTTTCCCAAAATAAATAATGGAATCTGAAATTTGATTGGTATCAAATGATTGATTAGTATTTGAATTTGAAAGAGCAATCAATTGTTGAACATCTTTTTTATTAAGATCACCTCTACTACTAAGCGTTTGTATCATTTCAAGTAATATCTCACTAGCACGCAAAACATCAGACTCTTCACCTTGAAGCTTAATTTGCTCCCCTCTGGCAATAATCTTAACTGGGATAGATTGCTCAATAAGTTTGATATTAGCATCACCAATACCTAATAGCGCAGTTGGATCTATTGTTTTTATTTCTATGACCTTTTCCAAAGTCCTATATATCCTTTAATTTTGTATGAGATAATTTAATAATTAGAATGAATTTTCACGTTAAACATAATCTTATTACTATTTCACTTTTGGCCCTAATACCAATTTATTTTGGTTGTGCTGGAAGCACAATAAATGTTAAACAGAACGAAAAGATAGCTGATGAATTAATTTCTCAGGCTAATTCCTATTGGAATCAACGCACAGATGCAAAAGCGTTGAATAAAGCTGAGAATCTTATCCTGAAGGTTCTTGAAAAAAAGCCAGATCAACTTGAACACGTTGTCTTGCTTGCGAAAATAAAATTTACGAAAGCCTATTTTCAAGTACCTAATCCTAACCAAGAAAGTAAACTATTTTTTGAGGCCTCTGAATTATGCAGAAAAGCGGTGGTCAATCATCCTGACTTCTTAGCTATATACAATTCAATTATAGGAGATAGTACACAGAAACTTTTTTCATCACTGAGCAAAGCACCTAATTCAATATTACCAGGCCTCTATTGGTGGGGTAAAAACCTTGCTCACTATTTAAATTCTAGACCTGTGATTGAAAGATTGAGTAGCCGTGAACTTTTGGAGGTGATAATGAATCGTGTCCTGACTCTAGACCCAGGGTTTCATTATGGAGGTGCTTATCGATTTTTTGGAATGCTATACACTCGAATCCCGGGAATGGATATTGAGCAATCATTTTCATACTTTGATCAGGCAATAAAATCAAATCCACACTATCTTGCAAATAGTGTTTTCCTAGCAGACTTTTATCATCAAAAGGCAGGTAATCGTGAACAGTTTAACAAGATTTTAACAAGTGTATTGAATACAAATTTGACTGCATATCCTGAGGTAATGAATGATAATTGGTTGTACCAGAAAAAAGCTCAAAAATTGTTAGAAAATGAATCCTCCCTTTTTGAATAAAAAGGTAGAAAAATTTTTATTCAGTTATATTAATCTATCCTATTATATAACTTTAAAAACAGATTGTTGGAATACAGATTAAACAATAATTTTTTAAATATGGTTAAAGGAAAGTCCAATATGAAAATATTTTATCTAACTTTTTTTGTTACAATTATATTTGCTCAAAATTCTAATTCAATTATGCAAGCTACTGCAGCATTAAATGCTGGTATGTTTGAAGAGGCATTGATACACATTATTGAGGCAGAAAAAGAAGACCCTGCTAATCCAAACGTATATCAAATGAAGGCCTTACTTCATGAAGCTCTTAGCCAACCAAAAGAAGCGCTCGAAGCATGGAAAAATTGCCTAAAATACTCAAAAGAAAAGAAGGTTAAGAAGCAGGCAAAAAACCATATAAAGGTTTTATCTTACGAATAATGACCAAGAAATATCTGATAACAATATTTTTCTTTTTTTCTTGCTGGTCAGGACCTGAAAGTCCTGCAGTACAAACTGGATATAATTTTGAAGATGTTGGAAAATTACTTCTTAACATTGTGTCTGATCATTCAAACATGTTAGGCTCAGGTGCAATGGTCTCAAATAGTTTGACTCATAACTTTTTAAAGTATGGTTATGCAGTTAGTGAATCAAATAACAATCAATATGAAGTCCAGATTAACCAAAAGAACAATTCTCTAAATCTTTCGTGTACAATAACTGAATTTACAGATTCTGAAATGATTGTTGTACCATATCGAAATGAAGATCGAGGATATACAAAAACTGTTGTACAACAATCATTAGACATGGATGAGGAAAAAGAGAAAGCTCAATCATCCCAATTACAAACCTCGACAACGACTACACATGCTGGTAAAGTTCGGGAAGGCAATAGGGTGGAATACACTCAAAGTAAAGTGGGTATTATGTTAAAAATGACTGATAAAACCTCAGGTGCAATTGTATGGTCTAATTCTTATTGGTATAGTGGCCTAGAATTACAGCGAACTATCGATCTTTGTATTAGAAATAGTGTACTACAAATAAAGAAATTATTTCAATAGGGTTAGTGCTGGTGATCTTTCACTATTTTATAAAGATATTTATATCTTCAGGAATTATTCTCCTTGTTTCAGAGATTGCAAAAAAGGATAATCTTATTGGTGGTTTAATCGCATCGATTCCCATAGTCTCTGTTTTATCATTGATATGGCTATATGTTGATACAAATGACATTGATAAGGTAAAAGCACTAGCCAATGGAATCTTGTGGATGGTAGTTCCATCAATGTCTCTTTTTATTGTACTTCCAATTTTAATTAATTATGGCATCAAATTTTATTTAAGTCTTACAATATCCGTTTTAGTAACAATGGTT
Organism: Fidelibacterota bacterium; assembly: GCA_038281125.1. Lineage (GTDB taxonomy): Bacteria > Fidelibacterota > Marinisomatia > Marinisomatales > UBA1611 > NZWG01. The sequence continues at coordinate 14,822 of JAYNUL010000027.1, forward strand.
TGTTATCTGCTAACAATTTCCTTAATGAATTATTTTGGATTTAAAGTTTAAATAATTAAGGATAAGGATAAAATTACCTGGTGGATGAAAAAATAACATTTATTCCTTTTTCACAACTATTAATAATATTTATTCCTGTTGGAATAGTAGTTTTTATTCTTCGTTCTTGGAGTCTTGAATGGATTAATTCTTCATATGCTATTGGCAGAATGTTAATTCAATTAATAATTATAGCATATTTTTTAACCTTCTTATTTTCAAAAAGTAACTCACTTATCACACTATTTATTTTGGTTTCAATGGTATTCATTGCAAGTTGGATTGCATTGGGAACAGTTTCAAAGGATAGAATTAAACTATTAAAAACAGTTTTTATTTCAATTTTATTTGGTGGGGGTATCACACTTTTTTTGGTAACTCAATTTGTATTAGAGTTAGACCCATGGTATATGCCAAGGTATATGATCCCTATTGCGGGAATGGTATTTGCAAGTTCAATGAATGGAGTAAGTTTAGCTGCAGAAAGATTAAAAGCAGAATTAGATAGGAATATTAGCTATAATGAAGCAAAAGGCATTGCACTCAAAGCATCATTGATCCCCATAACAAATTCACTATTTGCGGTTGGTCTTGTTTCACTTCCTGGCATGATGACTGGACAAATCTTATCCGGGATATCACCACATATTGCAATTCGTTATCAAATAATGGTAATGTGTATGATTTTTAGCGCTGTAGGTCTATCATCATATTTATTTTTGAC
>JAYNUL010000028.1:0-5974 GCA_038281125.1 Fidelibacterota bacterium
ACACACGGTGCTTTCCCAATAGAAAATTGATATAAGTCATCCGGTTGCTCATCGAGATGGACTGCCTTTATATTATATGATGATTGAGATATCTGATTTCCCCACTCTTTTTTTTCCGAAAGGCTGTTATGTGTGATTTCACACATTGAACATTTAAATCCGTAAAAGTATTTCAACAGCAAGTATTTAAGTTCTCCAATAATTGAACCTTCTGCATTATAAATACAGTAAATGGTAATGGTGCTATTTTTTGACATGCCAAATAATAACAACGAAAGTAACCAAGGAACAAAAAGGACATTAGCTTTAAAGTTACTTTTTGTGAAAAAGGTTAGGAAATATTAAATGCTTCACATCTGCATAAATAGCTTTAAATGTAAAATCTAAACAAGATTCTACAAAAGGCTTGAACAATACATTAATTTAGGCAATCCCGATAAATTCATAAGCGAACTGGAAAGGATTTAACGTATCTTCAATAATTTTGAATGAATTATCAACTTTAACACCAAGAATAATTCTCTCACCCTTTAATAACCTTTTTTTTAAGATGTTTTCATTAAGGAGATATATCCCTTGTAAAATATCTGCTCGTTGTGATAAATAACAATTCAACTTCTTTATATTTTCTAGTTTCTTTGTTGTAAACACAATGCCCTCCAATTAAAATTTTCCAAAATTATATAATAAAAGTTTATTTTTATGTGATTCAGATCAACATATAAGTCTTATCATATATTGAATAGGGTCCCTATGAGATTAGGTAGAGGTGTTAAATACGAGGTGAGATAGATAAACACCTCCACCTAAAATAGTCTTCTATACTGCAGACCAGTCATCATGTGTAAAACGATTTATAAACAAGATATACTTGTGATATATATCACACTTTTAAATAGTAAAATATTGAGCAGTTTATAATTTTTTCAAACCAAACTGTCTTATAACTTATAATATGAAAAATTATTATGTATATGTGATTGAATTAAATGAGGAGGTAAGAACTCATAAAAAGTTCCGGGAAAGGAATCCGTTTTATATCAAAGGAAATGGATGCATGTATGTGGGGCAATCTAGCAGAAAGCCTAAACTAAGATTTGATCAACATAAAGAAGGCTATAAATCAAATAAATATGCTAAAGTATATGGTGAAAGGTTGAGACCAGATCTGTATGAAAAGTATAATCCAATTCCCACTCGAAGAGATGCAGAAGAGATAGAAAAGATGTTAGGTGAATCTTTACGTAAAAAGGGTTTAGGTGTTTGGTATAATTGATATAAAATTGCATTAAATAAGAAATGACTGATTACGATAAAGAAGAACTAAAAAAGAGGAGGCCTTTGAACTTTATTGCAATAATAATTGCAATAATTTTCATCTTTTTTGGCTTCTACCTTTTAAACCTATAAAAGTATGCGAACAATAAGTATTATTGTCATTGCTACCACGATGCTACTATCTTTTATATTAGCATTGGATTGTGAAGAACTTGGACCTTCTCCTTTTAACGGAACGATTTTCATCGATAACGATATTATAACTCCTGATGACCCCACAACTTTTGAAGAACTTTATTACAATGGAAAGGGTTTAAGGACCATGTATGATAGAAGAGTTGAGGGATGGGTAGACCAAGAACCTTTTTTATTTCCAGCAAAATTTAATGATGGACTTGAAATTGAAATTCAAGTTAATGCTGAATTTGGCGATTATTTAAAAGCAAAAGCTGAAGCAGAAAAGTATGCAATCGTAATCGGACGCTTGACTACTGAACTCCGAAAGGATGTGGAGACTGTTTGGATCCATAAAGGATTAAAACCATTTGGTGGTGGAAATAAGAACTTATTGATTCACACTGATTGGTCTTTAAAACATTACGAAGAACAAGGAATTTTAGAAGAGACTCTTGTACATGAAGCGTCCCATACATCTTTAGATTCCTATCATTCAAAAGATCCAGACTGGCTGAGTGCACAATTAAAAGATTGTAAGTTTATATCAAGTTATGCAAAAGATAATCCAGAGAGAGAAGACATTGCTGAAAGTTATTTACCTTATTTGGCAGTTAGATACCGACCAGAGAGGATCTCTAAGTCGTTGAAGGAAGAAATTGAAAAGGCTATCCCAAATAGAATTAGGTATTTTGATAATAAAAACTTTAATATGTATCCTATGGAGCAAAAAGATGAAAGATAATAATGAAGAATTTAGATGGGGAATCATTGGTACTGGCGGAATTGCTAGTGCGTTTGCCAAAGACTTAGAATATTTAGATGGTCACAGAGTATCCTCTGTTCTTTCAAGATCAATGATTACTGCTAATAATTTTACCTCTGGTTTAAAAAGATGTAATAGTTATGATAATATAAATTCTTTTTTAGATAGCAATTACATAGATGCGGTCTATATTGCTACACCAAACACATTACATGCACCACAAGCAATAATGGCGCTGGAATCAGGAATACCTGTACTCTGCGAGAAGCCCTTTGCTATGAATCTTGAAGAAGTTAAATCCATGGTAAAATCATCAGAGACAAATAATGCAGCCTTACTTGAAGGAATGTGGACACGCTATCTACCCCATATAGAAAAGGTTAAACAGATTTTAGAAAACGACACAATTGGAAAAATAGAATCAATTTTTGCTTTCCATGGACAAAATCTTAGGCATTCAGATAATCCTAGACTATGGACAAAAGAGTTAGGAGGCGGAGCACTATTAGATCTAGGTGTTTATGTTGTGTCATTTGCTCATTTGATTTTAGGAGATCCAAAGGAAATAATAGCAACATCAATTTTTACCAATGAAGGTATAGACTGTAAGACGTCTATGGTATTCAAATATGATAGTAATGTGATAGCTAATTTGAGTTGCTCAATGTTTGATACTCAACCGAATAGAGCTATCATATCAGGTGAAAAAGGTTTAATAGAAATAGAGCCTACCTTCTACGCTCCAACAAAGATTTCTGTAGTAATGAATACTGGCGAAACTACTAATATTACAAATGATTATAAGGGTCATGGACTACGTGAACAGGCTAAAGAATTAGAATGGTGTGTAAGAAACAATCTTATAGAATCACCCAAAATGAAACATTCAGAAAGCATTGAAGTAATGAAATCAATGGATACAATTAGAAATATAATTGGATTGAGTTTTTAAAATTGTCAGAAAACACAATAAATATCTTCTTTGTAATATTGGGAGTTCTAATTATTCTAATTTCCATAAAACACCTTCTGATAATTCCATTATGTATTGGGGTTATTGTAATAATCCAAGGCGTTTGGGGATATATTAAAAAAAATGATTAGACTATAATAGTTGATGATAATATTCAGATCATTTACTCTTCTAATATTAGTATCATCATTGTCAGGTCAAAAAGAAATTGATTTCAAGAACCTAGAAAAGATTGATAATATATTTTTCATAAAGGGCGAAAATATTCCAGCTGATGGTAGTATTTACCAGTATAGAAATAGGGAAAAAGAGATAATGGGGATAATGAAAAATGGTAAAAAAGATGGTGTCTGGGTTGAATGGCATAATTATGGACGTAGGCTCCAAGAAACGTATAAAGATGGAGTTTTGGATGGCTTCGTAAGTATATTTTATAAGAATGGGCAAAAAGAATGGAGGCATACATATAACAATGGTGTTTTAGAGGGTAATTATACTCGGTGGTATAGGAATGGCAAAAGAGCAATTGATGGTTTTTTTGAGGATGGAATACCAGTTGGTGTCTGGGCCTGGAGAGATGAAAAGGGTAACATTATTAAAAAAGAGACATTTAAAAGAAAAGAAAAAGGATTTTTGAAGGGTATGAAAGAATATGTTGATAAGGAAATGATTAAATAATCAATGAAGACTGCTACTTTTTTCTTTAAAAAAACTTGAATAATAGATTCCAAATCAAAAAAAATAGGATTACAAAACAAATATGAAAAAGAAAAGAACACTTAAAAACGGAGAAGAAGTAGAAGAATTGGATTCTTCTATCCAGCTAATTATCAAAACAAAATGCCCAACAAAATGGATTATTGAAGATTTAGAAACCGGTCAAAAGTATAGAGCAAATGGAAGTACTGAGATTGGCAAAATGTTTACACCAATCATTGAATGAATAAAGGCGCATAACTCAATCTTTACTGTCCTGTCTTCATAAAGAATGGATTTAAATATGAGCGTGTTAAAAGAAAAAATAAAATCGGTTATTTTTGGAACAACAACTTCTGCTGGTAAAGCTTTTGATATAATTCTTATCATCAGTATTCTAGTTGGCGTTGCTCTAGTTATGTTTGATAGCATTGAAGCATATAATGCTAAATATGGTAGACTATTTTACTTTTTAGAATGGGTAGTTACTATATTTTTTACCATTGAATACTTTCTAAGGATTTATTGTGTACGCAGACCAAGCAGTTACATCTTTAGCTTCTTCGGAATTATCGATTTACTTGCAATTATACCTACTTACTTAAGCGTTTTATTTCCAGGAGCTGAGATTTTTTCCGTAATAAGGGTGTTACGCGTACTTCGTATTTTCCGAGTTCTAAAACTAGTTCAGTTTATGGGCGAAGCAGAGATGCTAAGAAAAGCAATGTATGCTAGTAAAAGAAAGATATTTGTCTTTTTATTTTACGTAATGACCCTTGTGGTAATCCTTGGTTCTATTATGTACTTAGTAGAAGGAGAGAAATCTGGTTTTAGTAGTATACCCCGCAGCATTTATTGGGCTATCGTTACACTGACCACAGTAGGTTATGGAGATATTTCTCCTCAAACGAATCTAGGACAAGGCATTGCAGCAATGATAATGATCTTAGGTTATTCAATAATCGCAGTGCCGACGGGGATCGTTACTTCAGCAATGCATTTTGCTGAAGACAGGAGGTTTATGAGATGCGCAGTCTGTGAAGATAAGTATCAAAAGAGAGGGTCAAAGTTTTGCAATAATTGCGGTGCTAAATTTCTTAATGATAAATAATAAAGTAATTGAAAAATAATTTATATTAAAGTGTGATTCGTGCTTTTGGCTCTTAAAGTTTTTTTAAGCATCATAAAGAATATCAAGACTCTGATTTAGCTCAGCGTTACTTATTATAAGGGTCATCAATGTTCGGATAACGTTCCCAAATGTACCTGCACTAATCATTACTAAGTCATTTTGTAAAGCGTGTTGATGAATTTTTAATACCCGATCTTTATCTGAATTTCCATTTCCATCTACAATTTCAATACCCTTCATTGCTTATAACCCTCTACTTGACTTTATGCAACGGACTTTTTTATATAAAAATTAGTATAAACGAATATGGTTTTTTAATAACCATATATTTTATTTTTTGATCCAAATATTTAAATAAAAATAAGCTAATATTTACTATGAGTAAAAAAGCAGTAGTCCTTATCTCGGGAGGACTTGATTCAACAACATGCATAGCAATAGCAAAAAATGCTGGGTTTGAAATAGCAGCATTAACAATCAATTATGGTCAACGCCACAAGTTTGAATTAGATGCAGCAAAACAAGTTGTTAACCATTATCAAATTAATAATCATAGTATGGTTGATATAGATCTTTCGCAATTTGGAGGTTCTGCTCTAACGGATGACATTAAAATACCAAAGGGCAGAAATGAAGATGACATGTCAGGGATACCAGTTACATATGTACCCGCAAGAAATACTGTTTTTTTATCATTGGCCTTGGCTTGGGCTGAAACCTTACAGGCTTTTGATATTTTTATCGGAGTCAATGCTCTTGATTATAGTGGTTATCCAGATTGTAGGCCAGAATACATAGCCTCTTTTGAAAAGACAGCAAACCTTGCTACAAAGGAAGGAATTTCAGGAAAGCAATTTGTAATCCATACTCCCTTAATTAATATGACAAAAGCTGAAATTATAAATACAGGATTACAGCTTGGAGTTGATTATGGAATGACTTCTACCTGCTATGA
>JAYNUL010000028.1:6074-7336 GCA_038281125.1 Fidelibacterota bacterium
AGGCTGGATTTGAAATTGGAATTGAAACAAATGGGACTGTGAATCCTCCCAAAAACATCGACTGGGTTTGCGTTAGCCCAAAAGCAAAAACGGACATTGTAATCACAAAAGGAAATGAATTAAAGTTTGTATATCCTCAATGTGGTATTAATCCAAGAATGTATGAAGATTTAGATTTTGAACATTTTTTCATTCAACCAATGGATGGAAAAGATCAAAAAGAGGCAATAAAAAAATCTGAGAAATTTGTTATGAAACATCCCCTTTGGAAGCTTAGTCTTCAGACCCATAAGATTATGGGGATACCTTAATTTTAATTATGGAAGTATATAAAATATTTAATATTGAATCTGCACGTTCCTTGCCAAATTTACCTGAGGGACACCCTTGTAAAAATATTCATGGCCATTCTTTCAAAATAAAGATTACCGTAAAAGGTACTGTAAATGAGGAAACAGGATTTGTAATGGATTTTTCTGAAATTGATTCTGCTTTTTCTCCAATATTTAAAATGGTCGACCATGCGTACTTAAATGAGCTTGATGGACTAACCAACCCCTCTAGCGAAAACTTATGTAAATGGATCTGGAGTAAACTAATTGACTCACTACCTAATTTGAAAAGAATTGAAATAAAAGAAACTGAATCCACCGGTTGTATATATGAAGGAGAAATTCATGGCTAAAGCTGAAGGGAAAACATTCGATTATGTTGATGAATCACACATTGGAACCGATTTATTAGAAGTATTTGATTTCGATAGCCCGGATCAATATATCAAATCTGAGACGGATGAATTTAGTGCTGTGTGTCCATTTAGCGGTCTCCCTGATATATCCTATGTGAAAATAGAATATTTTCCTGTAGGGGGAAAATGTGTTGAATTAAAATCATTAAAATATTATTTCGTAAGTTTTCGTAATGTGGGTATTTATCAAGAGGCAGCTACTAAGAGAATTTATTCTGATCTTCGTGATGTTTTGAAAACAAATAAAATTATGATAACAACTATCTACAACATACGTGGTGGTTTTGAAACAACTTGCGTAGAAGGTTCATTGGATTGAATAATGGTATCCTTCGGATGCCAAAGCATGGTGAATGAGGTTAAGCGTGTTCTCCTAAAACACCCCAAAGATGCATTCCAGAGCCAAGATAAGTGTGATAAGGAATCAAAGAAATTACACTATTTCAGCTCCCCCAATTTTAATTTGGCTGTTGCACAATATGATTCATTTGTAAAACTGATAGAATCATTTGGT
>JAYNUL010000028.1:7436-9430 GCA_038281125.1 Fidelibacterota bacterium
CTTTACCTCATTGGAACGGGCCAAAAGACTGTTTACATCTAATGAGTAATTTATCTCCAATTGATAATGATTTATTTTTAGTGTATTCTAAATTACTTCCAGTACCATTCATGAAATATCTCATTGAAGGTAATATAAAATTAATTGAAGTCCCAAATGAAGAGTATTACTCTATGGGCTGTAATGTATTGGCAATGGCAAAACGTAGAGTGATCATGCTGGAAGGTAATCCAATTACTCAGAGAATGCTTGAAGCTGAGGGTGTTGAAGTAAAAACTTACAATGGCTCAGAAATATCATTAAAAGGTGCAGGAGGTCCTACCTGCTTAACAAGACCCTTACTAAGATTAACAAGTTGAATTAACATTATTTTAAATGAAATATTTAAATACTACTATTCCAATCCCTTGGTATTGTCAATCTGAAAAATTTGAAGTTGAAATTGAAAAGATATTTCTCAATTCATGGCAGCTCATTGGACCAGAATCAAAAATACCAAATGTAGGAGATACGATAAAACTTACAATTACTAAACAGCCAATTATTATTACCCGCATAGATGAAAATAGAATAAAAGCTTATTTTAATATCTGTCAGCACAGGGGCGGGCCGGTCGTAAATGAAAATAATTGTTACCAACAATTTCAATGTCAATATCATGGATGGATTTACACAAATGAAGGGAAGCTTAGGAATGCTCGTGGATTTGATAAGAACGAACTCAAAAAGAGTGATTTCAATCTAAAAGAAATAAATGTATCTGTTTGGAATGGACTTATTTTTATAAACTTTGATAAAAGTTGTAAACCACTGGAGTCTATTTATGAAAAGCTTGAAAAACGTATAAATAAAGGGAATTTTAGTAGTTACCAGTTTTATAAACGTGATTCGTATAACATTTCTTGTAATTGGAAAATTTATATGGATAATTATTTGGAGGGGTTGCACATCCCTATAGTACACCCTGAATTAAACAAAACCATTAATTATAAAAGCTACAAAACTGAGATACATGATCAGTTTTCATTACAATGGTGTTCGATTGACCAGCAGCTAAATCCCTACAAAAAGGATTCATCTGAAGACCTAATAGCATATTATGTTACCATTTTCCCAAATGTAATTTTGAATATTGCCCCAGGAAGGTTGCAAACTAATATTGTAGAGCCTGTTGATGAAAAAAATTGCTTGGTCCATTTTGATTATTACTTTGAACAGATAGATGAGAAACAAATTAAAAGGGATTTAGATTTTAGTGATATTATTCAGAGAGAGGATATTGAAATATGTGAATCAGTTCAGGGAAGCTATGAAGCAAAGGGATTTAAAAATGGAATCATATCAAAAAGATACGAATCAGGAATATTGCATTTTCATTCACGTTTAAAAGAGATCCTATTATAATGGCTAAAGTAGCTCAAATAGGAGCGGGTTTAGTTGGAAAAGCAATGGCGCTAGATCTTGCAAAGCAACATAACGTATTTCTTACAGATTTTAATAATGAAGCGCTAAAAGAAGTCCAGAGCATAAATCAAGATATTGTTACTTCCTGTTTTGATTTAAATGACACAGATCAATTAACAAAGTTTATTTCTAAAAGCGATCTTGTACTTGTAGCGGTTCCAGGAAATCTTGGTTTTAAAACAGTTCAGAGGATTATAAAATGCAAAAAAAACATTGTTGATATTTCCTTTGCAAGTGAAAATCTTATGTTACTGAATTCTTTAGCTAAAGAGAATGAAGTTACTGTTATTTACGATGCTGGAGTTGCTCCTGGAATACCAAATTTTATATTAGGTGATCTAAATAAAGATCAAAAGATTTTAGGCTTTCAATATTATGTTGGAGGTTTGCCGATGGAACCTAAACCTCCCTATAATTACAAGGCTCCTTTTTCTCCCATTGATGTCATTGAAGAATACACTAGACCTGCCAGAATTATGAGGAATGGAAAATTAATTACTTTACCGGCCTTATCAGAAATAGTTGAAATA
>JAYNUL010000028.1:9530-15508 GCA_038281125.1 Fidelibacterota bacterium
TTCTTGTACGATGAGACAGACAGATCAACTTCAATATCATCAATGGCTAGAACAACTGGTTATACGGCAACAGCTACGGTTAATTACTTACTTGAAAGAAGATACGTTAAACACGGGGTTTTCCCACCCGAAACAATATCTGGTGAAACAGATATTTGGATGTATATAAATCGTTATCTAAGTAAGCGAAACGTGCAGATCTCTAATAAGACTTTAAATAATAAAGTTTTCTAAGATCTTCTAAAATTTCTTTTTCCCTCTACTTATCAAATTTGATTAATAATCGATTTTGGGAAGTGCATTGTTACCAACATATTTGGTACATCTACTACCTCAGCAATTTTTAGATCACCAACTAATGAACAAAGCATATAAGCATCCTCTGGACTTATGTCATAGTTATTACTTAAATGATCTACCATATAGTTCACAGCTTTTTTGGTTGCAATGTCAATAGTTTCACCAAACCCAGTAACAGCATAATAATCATCTGTTTCATATTGTGGTTCTTTAATAGCAGGCTTGTTTTTTATAACTCTTAATCGATAGGTAAAAGTCATAGGGGCTTCAATTGCCGTACCACAAACCTCTCCCAAACCTTGAACGGCGTGCCCGTCACCAATAGAAAATAGAGCGCCTTTTACAAAAACGGGAAAATAAACAGTTGTCCCCTCAACCAAACTTGGGTCATCCATATTCCCACCATTAGCTCTAGGTGGAATAGTTGATAACATCTCTTCTGTATCAGGAGCGACACCCATTATTCCAGGAAATGGTTTCAAAGGAATCTTGATTTTATCGTTAAACATTGAAGTGCGATTTTTCACATCAATTTTATGAATATTTAATTTAGGATCAGGAAACCTATCAGTCAGAAATCCAAAACCGCCAACTATAGCTTGCCAACCATAATCATGTAGGTCAATCTTTAAAAGGTCAACTGCTAAAATATCTCCTACCTCAGCTTCCTCTACATACACAGGGCCAGTAATTGGATGTATTGGTCCAAAATCTATATTTGCAAGGTCTTCAAGGGTAGCCTTATTGTGTAATTGCCTATCAGAAGCTTCATATGCGTCTGCTTTAATCACCTCTCCAGATTTAACTCGAACCACCGGTGGTATTAATTTACTGAACTTGTTATGTTTTTGATCTGCTGTAAGCACATGATCGGGAACAATTGTATTGTCCTGTGCGCAAGAAAAAAACATTAACGTACAACTTAGCAAAATGAATTTATTCATGATTGATATCCTTTTTGAATTTTATAATAAAAAGGCCTCTTAAGAGGCCTTTTTACATTTTAATACTATATATCCTTAACCAGGAGTTTCAGTCTCCGGTATTGGAAAAGTTACAACTGTATCAGGATTATCACCATCCGTACGATCCAAAGGAAGTTCACCGGTTTTGTTATAGTGTCTCATATCCGACAACCTGTGCCCCTCAAGAAATAAAGAATATCTTTTTTCATGTAGAACCCTATCAACAGCATTACTTGCATCAGTGCCAGTATACTCAGCCGCTCCCGCAGCAGCGCGAATAGCATTCATGATAGCTTCCGCACCCGCATAATCACCATTACCAATATGAACTTCTGCTTGTAAAAGTTGAAGTTCAACTGCTCTCATCATTGGTACAGGATCATATGAACTATTGTAAAGAGTTGGAGCAAGGTAACTCTCTAACCCATCGTACCTTATAGTATCTTCACGAACAAGAACATTGCTTGACACTCTTGAATCACCATCATGTGCATCGGTTAAGAAAGATGGATGTACCATTAATTTCAGAGTCGCAGCAGTTGGATCTTCAAACATTTGATTATCACCATCATTAGCACCTGAACTAAACACATGATATACACCTGCATCATGATCTCCGCCATTCATCCAAGCATCTACCGATGTTAACGCTTCTTGTGCTTGTGACCATTTGTCTTGAAGTACAGAAACACGTGCCATTAATCCTCGGTTAAAATGTGTAAATGTCGATGGTGTGTTAAATCCATCAAAACCGCTAGATAGCGAAAATGAAAAAACGTCACCATCTTCGGATGCAGTAGCTGCAGCAAGGTTGTCTTTTCCAGCATTTAAAAGACTTTCAATTTCTGCAAGAACTTCAGCTTTTGTTGCAACACTCACGGTAATATCGCCATCATAATTTAAACGCGCTCCATTTTCATCTGTCATTGCCAATACACGCATGAGGCAGTATGCATTAAGAGTTTGTGCAAACCCTTTTGCTCCAGCATCAGCATCAGCACTAGATAATATCGTTTGACAGTTCTTCATCACTTTATAGTTTGCTGCCCAAGGAGTATAACACAAGAAGCCACCTGGATCTACAGGGCCATGCAAAAGCTCACCTGTATATCTGGGGTCAGCAGGTTCTAAGTAATATGCTTCACGTCCTACTACTAAAAGATCACGAATCCAAACACCAAAACCGGAACGCAATTGCGCTTCAGCGCCAGTGACAAGTGATTGTATTGTTGCAGTATCACTAGTTGGGTTATTAGGATCTGGGAAATCTAGATCTTCACATCCTGTCCAGAATAAGACTAGGACAACTGGCAGGATCTTCATCATTGTATTTTTTATTGTTTTCATATTTAATTACTCCTCGGATTAGAATCCCATTGATAATGTTAAATACATACTTTTTGATAATGGGAATGGGTTTGTATCAACAGATCCACCCACAGCCTCATTACCAAACTGACTTACTTCAGGACTTAAACCTGTGTAGTCAGAAGCCATCCACCAGTTTCTCAAAGCTAGACCAAGTTGTACATTACTTAGGCCATAACCTTCGGTTAGGCCTGCTGGCAATGAATAAGTTAGACTGAGGTCTCTTAGTGCCGTATATGTTGTAGACTCAACATAGGGAGCCGTTGAACCGCCACCAAGGACAGCTGTTCTTGATCCATTTTCTTCATAGTCTGCTGTCGTAGCGCCAAGATCATAAATTAAGTTGGCAAGATTAATTGCATGCCCACCTTCTTTATGGTCAATTAGAAATGAGAGGGATAAAGGTCCAAAACTTAATGAGTTCCTAAAAGATAGACGGAAGTCAGGATTTTCATTACCTAACTCTATATGTTTGCCGTTTGCATCATAGTCAGCACCAACAATGGCAGTTGGGGACCATCCTTCTTCAATTCTATAGGTCCCAAGAAACGTTGCAAAACCACCATAGTTATATGGATCAACTGTAAGCTTAGTTACTTCAGACTCATTTGTGTAATAGGTCATATGCATATTCCAATCAAGTCCACCTAAGTCAATAAGACTAGTTGGATTTAACCCAAGAGCAAGCTCTAAACCATTTGTTTCCATCTCTCCACCATTTTGCCAAGAATTGGATGCCCCAGACGAAGGCGCTTCATCAACAAGTAATATAAGATCCTCAATTGATTGCTGATACAATGTTGCTTCAACTGTGGCTAAACCGCCCATAACGGAAAAGTCTGCACCAAATTCAAGTTCTGTAGTCCTTTCAGGTTTAATGTTGGGATTACCTAATGTTGAAGAAGGTACTAAACCATTGATCCCTCCAATGTTTGATGAAGACAGTGTAGTGTATTTTGCTTTTGTTTGTGGCATGTTACCAGTTTGTCCATATGCTCCACGTAACTTAAGATTATCAAAAACAGATACTTCACCCAATTGATAAGATACTGCTGCTTTCGGATACCACTCTCTTGCTTCAGTATCACCCATGGTACTTGAAACATCACCACGCATGCTAAACGCAGCATAAAGGTTATCTCCAACAGTAACTTCTTCTTGAACAAAGACACCACGATCTTGACGCTTCTTCCTATCGTGATAAACAGCCTGCGAACTTGCCTTATCAACATTGGTCTGAGTTGGTATCATTCCTTTAGAATGCACAAATACAGAATTCCAGTCATAGGTTTCATATTGAATACCTGCTGTAGTGTTGAGATTCAATCCTGACATCTTCATCTTATGAACAAGATTCAATGATAGGTTTGTATTTAAGTTATCAGTTGTAGTCATTACTGATTGGCCAGCTTCGTCTTTCGATCTTTCTATCTGCAGGAATGGTGGAATAAAAACTTCGTTTTCCTGATTGTAAAAGTCTGCCCCTGCTACTGCTAAAAAGTCTAGGTTCATTGTTTCAGATCTTAAAAGATTGTAATCGAGCCTTAATGCAGACAGAGCTCTATGTGTAAGCTCATTGTTTACAAAGTATTCAGCTGTCTCAAGCGGATTTGATGGATTTAAAGGATGAACTGGAAATGAGCCATCATCATTTTGTCTGATATCAATAAAACTTGGAGTAAAGCCAATAGAAAATCCATAAGTCATATTCGTATTATCGTTGCCCGTAACTCCGCGATCTGCCTCAGATCGAACTAAATTAGTTGAAACAGATACTTTTGCTTTCTCACTCAAGCGATGATCTACATTTAATCTACCGGACATTTTCTTGTAACCAGTGTTTTTAATAATCCCACCTTCATCCATGAACTGCCCACCTAAATAAAACTGTGTTTCTTCGTCACCACCAACAGCGCTAAGAGTATGTTCTGTTAACTGACCTGTTTCACCATAAAGGATTTCTTCATAGTCAAAATCATTTCCTGCCCAATTACCGCTTGCATCATTACCAAGTGACGCTATATCAGCACCATATTGCTCTTCAGCCTCTGCGTAAGTTTCAAAAACTCTATGTCCCATTTTTCTAAGTAATGAGGATGAACCTGTTTTTGTAGAAAAGCTAAATTTTGTATCTCCACCTTTTCCTCTTTTGGTGTTAATTATTACAACGCCATTTGATGCTTTTGCACCGTAAATAGCTGCTGCACTTGCACCTTTTAAAACCTCAATACTTTCAACATCATTAGGGTTGATGTCTCCTATCCTGTTTGTAGGCTGGCCTTGGGGTCTAGCACTTCCTGCTCCAGTAGCCGCAGTAACAACATCTATACCTGACTGATTTGCATCATTATTAACGATCACACCATCAATTACATAAAGAGGTTGGGTGCTTCCGGTAAGTGTTGATTGCCCACGAAGATTAACATTGGTACCTCCTCCTGGCGCACCAGTGTTTCTTCTAATATTTACACCAGCAAACTGACCACTCAATGCTTGATCTAAAGTTTGGGTAGGCGCATTTGTTAAATCATCACCTGAAACAGAGGCGACTGCATTCGCTGCATTCCTTCTTTTGACAGTGCTTACTAATCCTGTGACAACAACTTCATCCTGCCTTAAGACATCTGCCTCCATAGCGAAGTTACCTGAACCACCACTTGTTGCCAGTTCTTGAGTTTTATAGCCAATATACGCAACAACAACTGTAGCGTTGCCATCCACATCTAGACTATAAGATCCATTTACATCTGTAGTCGTTCCTACAAAGGTTCCCTTAACAAAAACCTGTGCGCCAACAAGTGGTTCACCTGTTTCGCTGTCAGTGACCTTTCCAGTTAGTGCCTCAGCATATATTAAAGATGCAAAAGCTACTAATGGAACAAGAACTACACTCCTAACCAATCGATATATCGTCATTTGTACTCCGTGTTTTATTAATTGTAAAAAAAAACCCGCTTTTCAGCGGGTTCAAGATTTTCTTTAGATTTTCTTTAGAAAATAATTACCCGCTAGAATCACCCGCAATAATTGGAAATCCAAAATATTCAGGGATTCGATAAGCGCTGATAATAATCCATTTAATTGTCATGGCCTTATATTAGGTATATTTAATTAAAATCCAATTAAAAATTTTACATTAGCTTTTTTTAATGTTTTTTGAAAGAAAACCATATTATTGATAAAATACATAATTTTTACTAAAGGTGATTTTTTTACACCATTTTACATAATAGATTTCCCGACCAAATTTTAATACATATGTTATGTTTTGATCCGGTAGCTCAGTTGGTAGAGCAGTGGCCTTTTAAGCCATTGGTCGTGCGTTCGAGTCGCACCCGGATCACT
>JAYNUL010000029.1:0-15470 GCA_038281125.1 Fidelibacterota bacterium
AGCCCAATAGATTCAACTGAGGGATATGTTACAAATGTTACGGGCGGTGCATTCATGCCTGATTTATCAGAAAAAAGGGGTTTATTGTACTCTTTATATGATAAAGGTAAATATTCCATTGTCATACTAGAGAGGCCATTTAATATAGATGATGACTATATTGGATATGGAAAAGATTATCACCTTAATAATCAGGATTTTAGTCCTCCCATAGTTCAACAAGATGATACTGAAGCAATTTCATATAAGGATCAATTTCCAAATATGTTTATTCTTCCAAAGGTCATGTTTGACTATGGTACATTAAAGCCAGGTCTTTACTTTTCATCAAGTGAAATCATTAATCGTCTTTCACTATTTGGTGGAGCATCCATTAACAAGTTAAATGATGTTGATCTCTTTTTCGTTTTTGACTTTAAAAGATTTTATCCAACCATTTTTTTTGAGACCTACTATTTAACTCGAAATACAAGCGATAAATCCATGTATCAGGGAGCTTATCCAATTAAGGATGATATAAAATTCAGGCTCGTGCAGTTTCGTTCAGGCCTTAAACTGCCCTTATATGGTAGCCAGTTGGAGGTAGCCTTAACTAGACAATGGTACCGTGCGTTTATACAAGAGGAAATAATGACCAATGAGTATGGTAGGCTAGATGCTGGAGCAGCCTATGACTATTTCCGTGGCTGGAGCATGAACGGCGCATGGTCAATTGATATGAGAAAAAGAACTCTTGATAAAACAATAAATCCTTCCGCTGGCTATACGGTTAATGCAAACATTGATCTAGAGAAAAATGACTTCATCGAGGGTCTTAATTTTTCTGAATCAGGGACGTTATTAGAGAGTTTCAAGAATAATAATCTTGGTAGGTTTCAACTAAGTGGAAGCTATCACTACGAATTACCTTGGAAAAAACGATGGACTTTGTCGCTGAGTGGGCAATTGGGATGGATTTCAAATAACAATGTTGATTCATTTTTTCATTTTTATCTTGGTGGAATGCCTGGGCTAAAAGGATACCCCTTTTATTCAATCCAGGGAACAAAAAGTAGTTTATTTGATTTAACCTTCAGGATCCCAATATTTATGGAGAGGCACTACAAGTTAAACTGGATCATACTACAGAATAGCACATTAGGTCTGGTCATGCAGGCGGGTGATGCCTGGACTGATAATATGGATATCAAAAAATCCATTGGAATTCAATGGAGGTTGAATGGCTTTTCTTTCTTTAATTTCCCAACCGCAATTGAAGTGGAATATCATCAACCTGTAGATAACTTTGAAAGAGAAATAAATGATGAAACAATTAAGTACGGAGAAAATGGTAGAACATATGTTAAAGTTCTTTTTGATTTTTAATCTATCTTTCATGTTTATTGACCCGGTTTTAGGTCAAAAAAGAAATGGTCAGGAAAAAGAAATATCAATAGATACCACGAGTATACTTGTTTCAAATGAGGAAGCGAACTACCCTGGTAAACCATTGATAATGTCGTTGATTTTACCTGGTGCCGGACAGTTTTATAATAAGTCACCGTTATGGAAAACTGCATCATTCCTTGGAGTTGAAATTGGTAGTGTGTTAGCCTGGAACTACTACCAAAAAGAGGCAGAAAAGAAAAAAGATGCCTATCAAGCATTTGCTGATCAAAATTGGACACTCAACAACTGGGTAACCAATAGATTTACTCCACCTACGCACATGCATGAGTCACAAGGATGGAATAATTTTGAGGCCCTGACAAAGCTGACAGGAACTCATGATATGAAATTAATTATCTCAGGAGATCTTGCGAACGAGCTGAATTTGACAAGGGTTTCTTCAGATAGTTTAGATGTACACCCTGAGTGGTTTTATTCCGGAGATATAGTGGTAGTGAGAGATAGACACTTTTATGAAAATATAGGTAAATATGATCAATTTGTCGGCGGCTGGGAGGATGCGTCAACCGAATGGTATTGGGAAGAAAAAGATGTAGGTGACAGCACTGAGATTGTCATCAAAACACCAATGAAACAAGATTTTATAGATCAAAGATTTGAGTCAAATCGAATGCTATCTGCGGCAAAGTATAGTATTACTGTCCTTATGTTCAATCATGTTCTTAGTGGTATTGAATCCGTATGGTCAAATCAGAAAAAAGCAAATGCAATCAAAAACCAACAATCCTCAAAGCTGCAAACTGATTTTGGATTAGTTTACGATCCATCAGCAAAGCTTGGAGTTGGTGGTCTCAAATTATCGGTTTATTTCTAATGAAAAATCTAAGTCATTCTATTTCATCAATATGCCTTCTATTAATTTTATCCTGTTCAGGAACTAATAGTGGTAGCGGAGTTAGTCTCCAGGAAAGATTTAATACTGGGATGGAAAATCTAGAAAGAGAAAAATATCTTCAGGCTCAAACTGATTTTAAATATGTTGTGATGAGGGGGACAGGAACTGATCTTGGCGATGATGCACAATACTATCTTGGAGAATCATATTTCAAGAACAAGGAATATCTGTTAGCAGTAGCTGAATATGAAAAATTGACCAGACGTATGGCATTTAGTCCATTTGTTGAGGACGCTAGGTTCAAGATTTGTGAGTCATATAGAATTGAATCGCCAAAGTATTATCACGATCAAGAGTATACTGAAAAAGCTATTGAAAGATATCAGGAGTTCCTTGATGATTTTCCTGAATCAAAACTTAATAATGCTGCCGTTAAATCCATTGAAATTCTTAGAGGTAAACTTGGAAAAAAAATATATGAAACTGGTATACTTTATATGAAGCTAGATGAGTTTGAATCTGCAAAAATGACTTTTCAGTCAGTAATGGATATGTATTATGATACTGAAATAATTCAACTGGCATATCATGGTATGGTGGAGGCATTAGCCAGAAATAAAGAAATTGACGAGGCAAAAAACTTATTAAGTGAGCATGAGAATGTTCTTGTTGAATCGGGATTGTACGATGATGCAGCAAAAACCATTGAAAAAATGCAGAAAACAATTTTGAAGGCTACTAATTGAAAATCTGTCTTTTTGGAGGAACATTTGATCCTCCACATATAGGTCACTTATTAATAGCTCAAACCATTTGTGAGGCTGAAGGTTTTGATAAAGTAGTTTTCATACCAGCCAATAAGTCTCCAAATAAAAAAGCTACAACCGACACTCAATGCCGATTAGAAATGTTAAAGCTAGCAATTGAGGGTAACCCTAATTTTGAAATATCTGATTTAGAGATTCATCGAGGAGGTATCTCATATACGATAGATACTCTTGAGGAATATGAAAAACAAATGTCTAATCAGGATCATGAGATATCTTATTTGATTGGAAGTGATAGTCTTCTAGATTTTAAAAACTGGAGGCAGCCTAAAGAAATCATAAAAAAATGTCAGGTTATTGTTGCAATACGTCCAGGGTTTAGACCTAGCGATATTCCATCTTGGTTATTGCATGGTATTCGATTTGCAAATATTCCTCGTTTTGAAATATCATCATCCAATATTCGTAGGAGGTGGGTTGAGAATAAGACTATACGCTACATGGTTACCCTGCCTGTGTGGGAATACATAAACAAACATAACCTATATCATTAACCTGCAAAATCAAGATACCATCTTACAAGATTGATGGTTACTAATATAGTTCCTTCTGCACGACTAATGGTCCAATTAGTTCGTACCATAAAAAGAGTCAATCCAACCATAAGCACTAAAAGCACAACACTATCATAAATATCTGGTGCTAGGGAGGAGGGGTTTATCATTCCCGCTAGGCCAAGGACACCTAAAAGGTTGAATAAATCGCTGCCTATAAGATTCCCAACAGCAATACCATGCCTGCCTTTTATTGCAGCCGTAACTGAAGTGGCAAACTCAGGAGCTGATGTTCCAGCAGCGACAATGGTTACTGCGATAACCCAGTCTGAAACACCCATGAATCGTGCTAGGTTTGATGCGTGTGTTACCATTAAATGTCCACCTGCTACAATCATGACAAGACCGATGAAAAAATAGACATAGGACATTATGGTAGCATTGGCGGGATGAACTTCCTCAGGAGGATCCTTTTTAACAAATAGGAAAATGACGTAACCAATAAGAAGAGAAAACAGTATTAAGCCTTCAAATTTAGAGAAGGAGTCATTTGGAGTCCATCCATCTATTCCAAAGAAGAGGAAAAATATTAACGCTGTTGTGACTAGGAGAAAAAGACCATCCCGTTCGAACAACTTTTGACTTGTAGATATGGGACGAATCATTGCGGTTCCACCAAGAATAAAACCTAGATTAAAAATATTGGACCCAATTACATTTCCAATTGATATGTCTGTTTGGCTTGTAGCGGCTGCACTGACAGTTACCGCAAATTCAGGTGCTGACGTGCCAAAGGCAACAACGGTCAATCCAATAATTAGGTCAGAAATCTTAAATGTATGGGCTATCTCTGCAGCAGAATCAACCAACCAGTCAGCTCCCTTCCATAGCATAATGATGGAAACCACTACAATTACGAAATCAATTATTACGTCTATATTCATTGAAGATTCTATACTGGAGATTCTAAAGTAAAACAAATTACATTAAAATCATTTATCAAATATAATTCATAAAGACATAAACATTTCCATTAGTTTTAATAAATAAAAACCATCATTTAAGTTTCTATTATCATTATTTTTGGATGTTAAATAACTCCTGTATCTCTTATGATTGAATTTAAAAATGTATCTTATGCCCATAGCAAGGGCTACGGAGTCAATTCGTTGAACATGGTAATTGATGAAGGTGATTTTACTTTCCTAATCGGCCCAACAGGCTCCGGAAAGACTACCCTAATGCGACTAATATACTTTGACATATTTCCTGATACAGGTATAGTCGAAGTAAATGGTAATAAATCTACAGATGTTTCCATGCGTAAAATACCGAATATTAGAAAATCCATTGGCATGGTATTTCAAGATTATAAACTTCTAAAAGATAGAAATCTTTTTGAAAATGTAGCACTTCCGCTTCACGTATTAGGTTATAGTAATAGGGAAATTCCAGATAGAGTGGATGAAGCATTAGACCTTGTTGGCTTAGTCGGAAAGGAAATGCACTATCCAAATGAGCTTTCAGGAGGAGAGCAGCAAAGAGCAAGTCTCGCAAGAGCAATCATAAAAGAGCCAGACCTAATTTTGGCAGACGAGCCTACGGGCAATCTAGACCCCGTTGCATCGTTTGAATTAGTTAGACTATTAGAAACTATACATGAGACTGGCACAACTATCCTCATGGCATCACACAATTACAACTTAATAAAAGGTAGAGGGCGGCCAATTTATGAACTTAAAGACGGAGTTCTTAGAATTAGATAATGAATAAGTTCTTATATTTATTAGGTGAGGGATTTAAAAATATTTGGCGTCATAAAATGACAGCCATTACTGCAGTATTTTCTTTATTTATAGCACTTTATATTGTCGGAGTTATTGCTACTGCAGGAAATAACACGCACAAAGTGCTCCACTATCTCCGTTCAAAATACAAAATTGAGGTTTTCTTTAGCCAAGATGTTTCCAATGAAAAGGCTGTGGGATTCATACATAAAATCAAGAAAATTGAAGGAGTAAGAACTGCCACTATTATTGAAAAGGAAGACGCTGTTCGCATATTCAAAGATCAATTTGGAGAAAATATTGTAGAATTGTTGGGGTACAATCCTCTTCCAGTAAGTGCAGTAGTAAATGTAAACAGAAATCATCGAAATTTCTTTAATGTTGAGCCAATTATTAAAGAAATCAAATCAATTCCTAGTGTTGATGAAGTGAGGTACCAGGGAAACCTTATAAATAAAATAGAAAGAAACTATAAAAGAGTGATTGATAAACTGCCCTACTTGTCAGGCGTCATTGTATTGATAGCTGTTCTTATAATATACAATACAATAAAATTGTCTGTCTATTCTAGAAAAGAGGTTATTGAGACTCTCCAGCTTATTGGCGCATCAAACACTTTCATAAAACTTCCTTTCGTAATTGAGGGCATCTTAATTGGTGTGATATCAGCGATACTTGTTTTTCCATCATTATTCATGTCAGTTAAAGCGTTCAATTACCTCATCGATAGTTTTAGTTCATTTAACATAAAAGTTAATTTTGATCCATTTATTCTAGTTTGGATGTTTTTGATAGTTATCTTGATATCTATAATTGGGAGTTATAGAGCTGCTTCAAATTTTTTGAAATAGTACGATACCGTACACTGGTATAGATAAACAATACCATTTAAATTTAATCCCTAATTTTAGTAATTATCGAAAATTTTAATGAGAGGAAGTTGTGCCAAAATCGAAACAAACTACCAAGCAAAAGACTCAAAAATCAAAAAGTAAAAAGGAGGAACCTGATAAGCATGTTTCAGGTAAAAAAAATGATTCCCAAAAACAGTTCGATGATCTGCAAGATAAACATTTACGGTTGAAAGCTGAGTTTGAAAACTTTAGGCGAAGAAAGTCGGATGAAATTTCTAAACTATTGCAGTTTGAAGGAGAAACCGTAATCAAAGGCTTTTTGCCTATACTGGATGATCTTGAAAGAATGGTAGAATCAAAAAATTCATCAGAAGAATCATTGTTAGATGGTATTGAACTTGTTAAAAACAAGATCAGAAAATTTTTTGAAGATTTGAATGTTGAATCATTTGGTCAAAAAGGCGAGATGATGGATCCGGTCATCCATGAGGCGATGCTGACGCAGGAGGATAAGGATGCAGAAAATGACGCCATCCTAGAGGTGTTTGAAAAAGGATATACCTACAGAGATAAGGTTATACGTCATGCAAAGGTTATAGTAAACAAAAAGTGAAAGACTTATACGATATACTTGGTGTCTCAAAACAAGCTAGTAATGATGAGTTAAAGAAAGCTTATCGTAAACTTGCCTTAAAATATCATCCCGATAAAAACCCCGATAATCAAGAAGCAGAAAAAAAATTCAAAGAAGCAGCAGAGGCGTATGCTGTTCTTAGTGATCAACAAAAACGCTCAAGATATGATCAGTTTGGCCATGCTGGTGTTGGAATGGGGGATAGTCCTGGGCAGGGTGGATTTGGTGGTGGCGGTATCCATATGAACATGGATGACATTTTTTCACAATTTGGTGATATTTTTGGTGGAAGTCCTTTTGAAAGTATCTTTGGTGGTGGCGCAAGGGGAGGCCGACGACGTGGTAAAGGTAGTGACATAAGAATAAAGCTAAAATTAACATATGAAGAAATAGCAAAAGGAATTGAAAAAAAGATAAAAATCAAGCGATCCATTGTAGCTGAAGGTGCAGAGATTGTAAGCTGCCCCACATGCAATGGTCAGGGACAAGTTACTACCGTTCAAAACACTATCCTTGGTCAAATGCGTTCAGCTTCGTTATGCCCACACTGTGAGGGGTCTGGTCAAAGAGTAGGCAACAGGCCACCTGGTTCAGGCCCAGATGGAATGCGAAAAAAGGAGGAAACAATTAAGGTCAAGGTCCCTGCAGGAGTCGAGGAGGGAAATTATATGACCTTAAATGGCCAAGGAAATGAAGACCTTTCAGGAAACCCCGGTGATCTATTGGTGGTATTTCAAGAAGTAGAGCATGAATACTTTGTTAGAGATGCTGAGCATGTGATTATGGAGCTGAAAATTTCTTATCCAACAGCGGTATTTGGAGGAAAAGTTGAGATTCCAACTGTAGATGGAAACAAGGCAGGACTTAAGATTCCTTCAGGTATTCAATCAGGGCAGGTATTAAGGATGAAAGGCAAAGGATTTCCAAGGATGAGAAGCAGATCTCAAGGTGATCAACTTGTAAAAATACAGATTAACACCCCAAAAAGGTTAACGAGAGATGCAAAAAAGTCTTTAGAACAATTGAAAAGTAGTTTGAAGCCTATTGAAAATCCGTATTCAAAAATAGATTTGTAACTAGTTGACTATCAACTTTTTACAAAAAGTGTTGTTGATTTATAAAAGAATTAAAAAACAACTTTTTAAATTATTAATATAGAGTTGTTAGAATTGTGAAAATTTAGTTTGAAAAGATGTAATTTTAGAAAATCCATTATCAGAAATGAATATGGAGTCGAATCATTCATGTTAAAATAAATGGTGTTAAATGGAACTAACTCAGCAGAATAAAACAGACTTACTTGAAGTAGTAATCATTTTGGCAATGTTCTTTTTAATCATTGTCATCTACGTTCCGGTAGCGATTTGGGAAGAGGAAGAGTATTATCAGGACCTTAGTAGGTACAGGATGCAGAATGTATATGATATTGAATCATTTTATTCACGACTTACAGGTGAATATAATCCAAATTTTCTGGAGGCGATGTCAGTTGTTAATGCCACCAGAGATTCCGCTATCGCAGACTCACTGTTTATTGGTGAACAAAATGTAAAACTTAATGGTAAAGAATTTTTTGTTGATGTGGACGAGTCATTTGGCTTTGAGTACGATACCACATTTGGCATTAAGAGTTTTAGGAAGGATACGGTTTTAGATACAACAGTCCAAATTGTTTTGTTTTCTGAAGAATTAGGTCGAAATGATACCAGTTTCATTCAAAAAAAGAACCTAATAGGATACAAAGAAAACGACAACTTCATTGATGTAGTGAAGGAAGAACCAATGAAAAGAGTAGAGGCTATTGAATATTACAAGACATACATTCCTGACTCAACTACTTACTTCTGCCCTTTGACCAATAATCAATATGTTATGGAGATCAGCGAAGATGGAACTGATTTAATGGTAACCAGTCCAATTGAAGATCCAATCATTGAATCTCATTATTTGATTTTCTCTTTTAAAGCTGTGAATCATGGAGTCATAAGGGGTGGAAGAAAAAGTTGGGAATAGGTTAGTCCTACAAGTATGGTTGCCTTAGTTTTATCGGATACATTTCTTCTTACAGCTTCTTGGGATGACAATGATGGTGATAAGGTAGTCAGTGGCGTATTACAGATTCCATTTACAGAATCAATTTCCTCGTTATTGCATGATGAATCTGAGCTAAATGCAGTTCTTGCATCGGCCCTCAGACAGGCGAAGGAAGCTAATCCGTTTGAGGGGCAAAAAATATATGTTGGGCTACCAGATGCTTTTGTAGAACATTCCATAGTTCCAGTTGAAAAGGATTTATCAAACAACGATCATCTGAACTATATACAGTGGCTTGAATCTCAAAAAGGTAGATCAGAAAAACATTCTGTCTATCTATTTGGCCAAGTGTACTTTCCCTCAGAACATAGTATTCATGTTTGTAGTATTTCACGTGCTTTGGTCAGAACCCTCAAACTATCCATTAGTGAACTAGGAGGTTCTCCTCATTGGCTTGGACCTGTGAGCTCATTGTATTTAGATGGTTCTGGAATGTCTGAGGCTGCAATGATTCATAGGCGTGGTAACAAGTACTCTTTCATGAAAGTTCAGAATAATATCTTTGGGATGGGCACCATTACGTTTTCTGGTGGTGTTGCAAAAGTCGCCTCAACCACTGATGAATCTGATGAAATAACCCTTGCTGCTCTTGGTCTTGAAAAGTCGGAATTAGATGATATCCCAATATTTTGCCCACAAAAACTAGGTCGTCAGGCCAAAAGTGCTTGGGAGCTGTCTGATTTTAGAATGAGTACGCCATTTGAAAATATTTTAGTAGATGATGTAAACACTCAAAAACTACCATACTATGAGGCCAACATACTCACTCAATTAATTAAAAGCATTGGGCTAGAACATTCTTTCAATCTTTTTGGTGAACCTGGAATCACTGAATTCTTTTTTACCCAAGTAATCCCAGAGGATGATGCTTTGGAGAATGATGGAGAATTGGTTGAAGAAACGACCATTGAAGAGGAGAAAGAGGAAGTAATTATAGACCAAGAACAAAAACCCCAATCGCTTGTGGGTTTATCATTAGCCATTCTTTTAATTGTTGGCGCGTTTATTGGTTTTAACTATTTAAAACTTCAGGACCAATTGAACAATCCATTTTTTGGTGTGAACAAGGACTTTGTAATTACAAGGTCAGGTATTGATGATTCCACCAGCATTAAGCCCTCAGATAAGATTCCACCCGTAAACCTCATAAAACAATCAAGAGCCATATCTTCATCAATCATTTCTCTGTTTACTGAAACTGATCTGAATCGTTATAACGCACTTACAATAACAAAGTCTTTTTTAAGCCTGGAATATCTAAGTGGTGTGAATCCAAACATTGAAAATATACTTGGCATTGAGCCAACATCATTTTCTGTTGAAGCAACTGGAAAAGACAGTACCATTTTCCTTTGGTATTACAGCTTTGAATTACCCATGCTGGAGGCAACACCCGCACCAGGTGAATTATCTAAAATAGATCTTATGGTTCAAATGGACACTACACTTACTGATTATAGCCTAAAATATTTTGAACAGGTCTTTACAAAAAATCAAATTTATGGGCCCTTGCTGGTCTGGGTAAGGGGTAAGGCAGATATACTTCAGGCAAGTGCAATTATTTCTAATGTAAATGACTCTATTTTATTAAGAAAATTTGTTTTATTTAATCAGTCTGATAACCCAAATCCTCGTGCAGGATTTTATGTCTCAATTTTGGAAGACTAGATGAAAGTTTTGGCCGGGAGATTTGGTGGTCGAAAAATTAAAACCAGTAAAAATCTACCCTATAGGCCTACCAAATCATTGGTTAGAAAGAGTTTATTTGACCATCTTACACCGTTTAAATACAATTCAGTTTTAGATTTATTTTCAGGGTCTGGCATACTAGGGTTCGAGGCAGGAAGCAGAGGTGCTGATTCCATTGTGTTCGTTGAAAAAGATCAAGAAGTTTTACGCTATCTGAAACAAAATTCTGACCTGCTCGTTGGCCCACAATACAGTTTTCATGGGCTAGACGCTTTTAAATACCTTGAAAAAAAAAGAGAGAATTTTGATCTGATTTTTGCTGATCCGCCTTATAGTAAATACGATATCAATAGATTAGTTGAACCAGCACTAGAGCATTTAAATAAAAAAGGTAAATTCATTCTAGAGTGTGATAAAACACAGGTCCCATTCCTTGAAGCAGTTGTTAAGGACTATGGACAGACTCGCATTTTATACTGGGAGAATTCATGAAAAAAATAATATATCCTGGGACATTTGACCCAATTCATAATGGACACATTGACATAGCAACACGAGCATCAAAACTATTTGATAAATTAGAGTTCGTTGTTGCAATCAATGCAGAAAAGACACCACTCTTTTCTATAGAAAAACGATTGGAGCTAATACAAGATTCAGTTAAACACCTAAATAATGTAACAGTATCTGAGTTCAAAGGTCTTGTAGTTGACCATGCCGTTAACACCGGAGCACATGCCATTATTAGAGGACTTAGACATGTTAGTGATTTTGAATTTGAGTTTCAAATGGCTATGATGAACTTTCATTTAAATGATAGCATTACGTCATTGTTTATGATGCCCGATGAAAAATTTATCCATCTAAACTCTACCGTAGTAAAAGATGTATCAAAAAATGGAGGTGATGTTTCTGCATTTGTTCCACCAAGTGTGGAAAAGGCATTATTTAATAAATTTTTTTCCTAAATGTTTTTAATTTTACGCTATTGAGATTCTAACATTTTCTTATTTAATGCCGACATACGATTACATTTGCAAAGATTGTGGAGATAGGTTTGACCATTTCCAATCTATGTCAAGTCCGCCCCTGACCAGGCGGGAGGGATGTGAAAGTAAGGACTGCAATGTGGAGAGGGTTGTGAGCGGTGGTACCGGGTTAATTTTTAAAGGATCAGGGTTTTACCTTACTGACTATAAAAACAGTAATCAAAAAAAGGATGAGAAAAATAAAACTGATTCAAAAACAGACAATAAATCAACAAAAAAAACAGATAGTAAAAAAACAGGGAAAAAAAATTCATGACAAATTCTAATTCAATAAAAATGGAAAATGGCAAGCTAACCGTTCCAGATCACCCCATAATTCCTTTTATTGAAGGCGATGGAATTGGCCCTGATATTTGGAACGCATCGGTGAATGTATTTGATAGCGCTGTTGAAAGAGCTTATAAAGGTGAAAGAAAAATAGATTGGTTGGAAATTCTCGCTGGTGAAAAAGCACACCAGCAAACAGGTGAGTGGTTGCCACAAGAAACACTAGATTTAGTAACAAAGCACCGCGTTGCCATTAAGGGTCCATTGACCACTCCTGTTGGTGGTGGTATCCGGTCATTAAATGTTGCTCTAAGGCAAAAGCTAGACCTGTATGCTTGCGTAAGACCCGTTAGATGGTTTGAAGGCGTACCATCTCCGGTTAAAGAGCCAGGGCTAGTTGATATGGTAATTTTCAGAGAAAATACTGAAGATATCTACGCCGGTATTGAGTGGATGCATGGGACTGAGGATGTTGAAAAAGTTAAATCATTTCTAATGGATGAAATGGGGGTAACAAATATCCGTTTCCCTGATACCTCTAGTTTAGGCGTGAAACCCGTATCGAAAGAGGGTACCACGCGGTTGGTGAAAGCTGCGCTCGATATGGCCATTCAGCAAAAAAGAAAGTCTGTTACTCTGGTTCACAAAGGTAACATAATGAAGTTCACAGAGGGTGCATTCAGAGATTGGGGGTATGAGCTAGCAAAAAAAGAATACGATGCTAAAGACCTTGATGGTGGACCATGGCAGGTTATTAAAAAAGACGGGCATGAAATAATCGTCAAAGACGTTATTGCTGATGCATTTTTGCAACAGATCCTTCTTCGTCCATCTGAGTATGATGTTATTGCAACCCTAAACCTTAATGGTGACTATGTATCAGACGCATTAGCGGCAATTGTTGGAGGTATTGGCATCGCCCCAGGTGCTAACATTAACTATGTAACTGGACATGCAATTTTTGAGGCTACCCATGGAACTGCTCCAAAGTATGCAGGAAAGGATCAAGTAAATCCAAGTTCAGTTATCCTATCAGGTGTTATGATGCTTGAATATATGGGTTGGCAGGAAGCAGCAGACCTAATTATCAAGGGTATTGAGGGTGCTATCTCCCAAAAACGCGTTACCTATGATTTTCACAGGCTAATGGAAGGTGCAACGAAGCTTAAATGTTCTGAGTTCGGCGATGAGATTATCGCTAATATGTCCTGATTTATTTTAATTTTCTTTCCTATATTTAATCAGATTGATGCATCGATGAATGCAGTTTTAATGCTATTAATCAGTAGTATTAAATAGAATATCCTAAAGTAAATAATATCAAGATATAAAACTTATTTCATGTTTATAGATTTTACAGAGGTTGAGCTGATTGCCGGACATGGTGGTAAAGGATCCATTCACTTTCGCAGAGAAAAATTTGTTCCCAAAGGCGGACCTGATGGTGGAGATGGTGGACGCGGTGGTCACATAGTTTTTTGTGCAGATTCAAATCTCCATACCCTGCAGGATATCAGATATCGCAAAAGATATAAAGCAGAAGATGGTGGACCGGGAGGAGGCTCAAGGAAAACCGGTAAAAATGGCGAAGATGTAACGGTTCGCGTTCCAATAGGTACCATCATCCGAGAAAAAGAATCTAGCAACATCATAGCTGACCTTGTAGAAAATGGTCAATCAGTTATTGTCTGTGAAGGTGGCCGCGGGGGTAAGGGAAATATTCGGTTTAAGTCAGCAACCAATAGAGCTCCGAGAAAAGCTCAGCCTGGAGAGTCAGGAAAATCTGGAAGATATGAGATTGAGCTGAAGGTACTGGCCGACGTTGGACTAGTTGGCCTTCCAAATGCTGGTAAATCAACGCTACTATCAAGACTATCATCTGCTCGACCTAAGATTGCGGACTATCCATTTACTACCTTGGAGCCCAATCTAGGGATTGTGAAATACGGAGAATATGGTTCTTTTGTGATGGCAGATATTCCGGGTTTAATTGAAGGCGCAAGCGGAGGTAAGGGACTTGGGCACAAATTTCTAAAACACATTGAGCGCAACAAGGTGTTACTATTTCTTATCGACTCCCAGAATGAGAACCCCAAGGAGACTTTCAATACATTGAAAAATGAATTGCTGCAGTTCAATCCAGATCTTGCCATTAAAAAAAATATAATCTGTCGAACAAAGTCAGATGTTCATTCAGATGTGTCAAGTGAATGGAACCAATTTGAGCAGGAGGTCCATGTAATATCATCTGTAACCGGAGATGGCTTGGATGCATTAGTCTCTGTTCTTGTCTCTGCCATTGAGTAAAAAGACTGTAAAAATAAAAATCCATTTTCTTTTCAGGATTAATTGATAATTGGTAACTTAGAGGATCAAAATTACTGTATGGGAGAGGTGGCCGAGTGGCTGAAGGCGCTCCCCTGCTAAGGGAGTAAGGGGGATAACCTCTTCGTGGGTTCGAATCCCACCCTCTCCGCAGTCGAAAAACCCTCGTATTTACGGGGGTTTTTGCTTTAGAGCATGTTCTGCCTAATTAAGTGTTAATTACCCTTAAATATAGATGTATATGCTCCAAATATGCACCCTCTACAAACTGAACTCTTTCTTGTTTTAGCTATAATTAGTATATTTAGTCAACATCAGGAGCGGTTTCAGTAGTGAAACCCGCCAACCGAGCCCAGATAAATCAAGGCCACGGTGGTATGATCCTTAAACGGTAGATGTGCCCAGGAAGATGGGAAACATGATTAGCCGCCTGATGTGCGGCTTTTTTCGTTTATAGACCTACCTGATGTGTTAACTAATAACAAAAAAGGAGACACATCATGTCCATAAATACAAATCAACAAGACTGGTGGGATATTTTCACCCATATGTCTGTAGAAAAACTGAAACAAAAACACAGTTCAGAAATTGAAATGTATCCTTCAAGTTTTTCCAACCAATTTTTCATTCAAGTCAAAGGTACAAAGTTTGTGCAACTTGAATTCGAACATGGCATTGGAAACGAACTAGTAAAGCAAGTAGTTCAATGGTCCAGAGATAGAGAAAAAGTAGAATCAAGACAAATTATTAGTTCTTCTGATTCAGATGTAGTGCAATTAAAGCATCTGCTTCTTGGTCGAGCCAGGCAGTTTATTGATTTTTGCGCCAGTGACAAAAGTATAGAACCTGAATCTACTATAGCTCAATTAGGCATAAGTGATGTAGTGCTCGATCCTTGGCCAAAGAAGTCGTTTGCCGCACCAGTGTATTATCATATCTGGGGGTGGTTACAACTGGAGCTTGGTAAGAAAGGTGAACGTCAGATGCCAATAACTCTTAAAAGAGAAAGGCAACTGAGTGAATACTGCAGAATAAATAATCTATTAATCAAAAAGAAAGAGTATGACAGTCAATTAAATGTTAGATATCTGGTTAAGGAGAAAAACAATGAAGGATAGAAACGAAATAAAAAAAGTAGATGATAAAAATAAAAAAGAAGAGTTGGA
>JAYNUL010000030.1:0-3751 GCA_038281125.1 Fidelibacterota bacterium
CCAGAGGCTGAGCCATATTATCATCTCAAATTTTCAGAGCCTGATAAATTTAATCAATTAAAAGCTCAGTCAATGGTAATTGTAGGTTCAATCAAGCAAGATGATAATTCAGGATTAAAACTAATGAATCAGTTATTACCCGATAGCCAGTTTAAATCAACCTTGCAAGGTGATCCTGTCATCTTAGGAAAGGATGTTTACGCAAAAAAACAACTATTAATGATAATAAATGCTCGTTCTGAAGAGCATTTAATGTCCAGTTTGGAACAAAAGAGAAACCAATTTAGAAGGCATTTTAATGATCAATTTATTGAACGACAAGGCAGATTTCTTTTTGGCGATGATAGAAACACACTACTTGAAGATTCATTGAAATCAGAGTATGGATGGACGCTGAAAATACCTTGGGGATGGGACCGAATAAAAAATCTTCCTGATTCAAACTTTGTTTGGCTCGGAAGGGAAATGCCATTTCAATGGATTGGCATTGGATGGATTGAAGGAAACATTTTATCAAGTGAACTTTCTGCTGGTGATTTTATATGGAATTGGCCCAAAGATAATTATAAGACGATTCAAATAAATAATTATAAGTTTAAGTTAGATAAGACAAACCATGGTGATACTTTTGCCTACAGAGCCCAGGGCATATGGGAGACAGTTAGCTTGAAAGAATCAAAGGGTGGGCCATTCAGATCATATTTGTTTTATGATTCTGTAAACGATTTGACATATCACCTAAACTTTTTGATCCATCATCCTGGAGATGATAAATCAATATTTATGAGACAGATGGATATGATAATAAAAACATTTAGAACATCAATTTAAATGAGAATACTAATCACAGGTGCTTTTGGTCAGCTTGGTCATTCACTACAATCCGTTCTTTCAAAAAAAAGTAATTATGAGCTTATATGCACAGGTAGGAAGGTAAAAAAAGGTCAAGAGGGTATACCTCTTGACATAAGGAATCAAGTTGCTCTCAAGGAATTAATCAATACAACTGCCCCTGATATTTTAATTAATTTAGCTGCAATGACAAATGTTGATGCCTGTGAACTAAATCCCAAATTGGCCGGCGAGATAAATGTTGCTGGATTGGAACATATTTGTGATTCCTTTCAAGGAAAAATTATACATCTATCAACTGATTATGTATTTGATGGAACATCTGGACCATATAAGGAAGATGATCCTTTAAATCCAATATCAATATACGGGAAAACAAAGTTAGCATCCGAACATATTTTATTAGAAAAAGATATCAAAAACCTTGTTATTAGAGGAAATGTATTATATGATTATTCTCCGCATACCTCAGCAAGTTTTTTAAACTGGGTGGTATCTTCCTTAAAAGGTAATCAGGAGATCAAAGTAGTTGAAGATCAGTTTAATAACCCTACTTGGACAAGGTCAATGTCTGACATAATCGAACTTTCAATTGAAAATGATCTAGAAGGTATCATCCATTGGGGTGATTCTGTACATATTAGCAGATTTGAATTCGCAAAATTGATTGCAAAAAAGTTTTCTCTAAATGAATCATTAATTAAACCTGTTTTAACATCTGAATTAAATCAACCTGCAAGAAGGCCGCTCCAATCTGGTTTGTCCACAAAAAAGTTAGTGAACATGTTAGACATTATACCGCCTTCAATAGACGATTGTTTAGATGAGATCATTAAGACTATCCAATGAAAACCTTAATCATATCACCAACTTATAATGAAAGAAAAAATATTGAAAGTTTAATAGAACAAATTT
The DNA here is from genome assembly GCA_038281125.1 of Fidelibacterota bacterium. Classification (GTDB taxonomy): domain Bacteria; phylum Fidelibacterota; class Marinisomatia; order Marinisomatales; family UBA1611; genus NZWG01. The sequence goes on from JAYNUL010000030.1 coordinate 1,768, forward strand.
TCAAATTAGATCCATCCTTCCATCTTTTAATTATAGATGATAACTCACCGGATGGTACTGCAACAAAGGTCCAAGAATTACAAAGTAAATTTATTAATCTACATTTGGAGTGTCGTCCAGAGAAGGCAGGATTAGGAACAGCATATCTTTTTGGATTTAAATGGGCCCTAAATAAAGGTTATGATTCAGTGGTCCAAATAGACGCTGATTTATCCCATGACCCAAACGACATACCCAGACTAGTTTCTAATCTTAATGATAATGATCTAGTTATAGGTAGCCGCTATATAGAGGGAGTAAGTGTAGTTAATTGGCCAATAAGAAGATTAATCTTAAGCTATGGCGCAAATTTATATTCGAGGATTATTACTGGTATGCCAATCAATGATGGAACGGGAGGATTTAAAGCATGGAGTTCTTCACTACTTAGTAAAATCAAACTCGAAAAAGTTAGATCTCAAGGATACAGTTTCCAAATTGAAATGAATTTTAGAGCATGGAGATTAAATGCTAAAATCAAGGAAGTACCTATTATTTTTGTTGATCGCACAATAGGTGAATCAAAAATGTCTAGTACTATTATGTATGAAGCAATATGGATGGTCTGGCGACTTCGTATTTGGAAATTATTTGGTTGGATTTAAATGAAAGAAACTTTGATTTCTTTTTGTATAGTTAATTTAAATGCAAAAAGTCATTTAATAAGTTGTCTTAAATCAATTTCAATGTCAACAAAGTGTGGTTTCTTTGAAATAATTGTAGTTGATAATAATTCAAATGATGGTTCAATAGAAATTCTAAGGTACCAATATCCTGAAGTCAGATTAATTATTAATTTGAGAAATGATGGTTATACAAAAGCTATAAATAAGGCATTAAGGTTAAGTAAGGGAAAATATAAGGTCGTTCTAAACCCAGATACAGAATTAATGCCCAATTCAATTGATATTTTGATTAACCATATGAAATCTTCAAAAAATATTGGTATCGTTGGTCCAAAGGTTTTAAACATAGATGGATCTTTTCAAAAGTCATGCAGAAGAGGAGTTGCTAGCCCAAGAGCAGTTTTCTCATATTTTCTTGGGCTATCAGAAAAATTTCCTAATAATAAAAAGTTTACTGGGTATCATTTAAATCATTTAGATGAAAATATCATTCACGAGGTAAGTGGCGTATCTGGGTCTTGCATGCTTATAAACAATAATCTAATAAATAAAATAGGTTATTTTGATGAGAGATATTTTGCATATCAGGAAGACTCCGACTACTGTTTAACTGCAATTAATAATGGATGGAAAATCTATTATAATCCAGATGCAACTGTAGTTCATCATGGCGGAAGAGGGGGAGCTCACTATTTACCATTTAAGGCAAATTTTGAATGGCATAGATCATATTTTAGATACTACAATAAACATTTTGCAAAAAATTATTCAACATTATTCAACCTTTTTTATTACTCAATGATGTTAGGCAAATTAATATTTGCACAAACTAGATTATTTATAAGAGGCTAAATGGGTACTAATTTATTTTTAGATAATGTAATGTTGCTTCTTTTAGCAAGTATTACTACCTCTGTAATAATCTCTTGGGCTACTATTAAAATTGCACCCAAAGTAGGTTTAATGGATATCCCAGGCAGCGCAGAACATAAGAACCATAATACCGCAATTCCAATGACTGGAGGTATAGTTCTTATTGATACAATATTCATTCTTATGATTACAACCGGAATGTGGTCTATTCCAGAAATAAAACCAATTTTAATTTCAGGATTAATTATAGGAATATTTGGGCTTGTTGATGATTATCATCAATTATCGCCATTAAAAAAACTATTTGGGCAAATATTCGGATCCATTGTTTTGATTTATTTAGGTATCCAGGTAAATATATTTGGCTCTCCAGAATTTATTTTCAGGACTTATTCTGTCATTGATACATGGTTAAATATAGGATTTACTATATTATGGCTAGTTAC
>JAYNUL010000030.1:3851-11178 GCA_038281125.1 Fidelibacterota bacterium
ATTCTGTCATTGATACATGGTTAAATATAGGATTTACTATATTATGGCTAGTTACATTGACAAATGCATTTAATTTCATAGATAGTTCAGATGGACTTTCAGTGGGTCTTAGTGGACTTAGTGCAGCCTTTTTTCTTGTTATTGCAATGTCAAATGGACAAGAACCAATAATTTATTTTTGCGCTGTTCTTTTAGGCCTATGCATAGGGCTTTACTTTTTTAATTCATATCCAGCAAAGTTGTTTTTAGGTGATTCCGGTGCCCAAACTCTTGGATTTATTTTGGGAGCAATTGCAATTGTATATAATCCTAATACTGGATTTCAATCTTCTTCGTGGTTTTTACCAATTATGATATTTTATGTACCATTGTTCGATTTAGCCTTGGTTATTTTTTCAAGATTAAGAAGAAAGAAACCCATCCATCAAGCATCTATGGACCACACCTATCATCGTTTATCAAAACGAGGCATATCTATAAATCATTCTGTTCTTGTACTCCACGGGGTATCTCTGATCATGAGCATGATTGGTTATTTATGTTTAAATTTACCGATTATTTACGCTAATATTGTTTTCTGTCTAACTATTTTATTAGCAATTGCAATATTCTTTAAGTTAGATCATAACTTTTCATGAATCTATGACAAAATTTTATTTAGAATTCGAGAAACCTCTAAAAGTTATTGATGAAAAAATCATATCATTTTCTTTAATGACAGATTTAAAACAAGACGATATTTTATCTCTTTCAAAGTTAAAGGAGAAGAGAACGCTTTTAATTAGGGAAATATATTCAGGATTGTCAAGGTGGCAACGTATCCAACTTGCTCGTCACCCTGATAGGCCTTTTTCAATGGATTACATTAACTATTTGTGTCCAGATTTTATTGAGCTACATGGAGATAGACATTTTATGGACGACCCCGCAGTTATTGCTGGTATTGGGAAAATGGATGATCGTAAAATAGCTATAATTGGGCAGCAAAAAGGTAGAAATACCAAGGAAAATCTTTTCAGAAACTTTGGAATGATGAGGCCAGAAGGGTATAGGAAGGCTATCAGAATTATGAAACTCGCCGAAAAATTTAAGCTTCCAGTTATAACCTTAATGGATACGATAGGTGCTTATCCAGGTATAGGTGCTGAAGAGCGAGGTCAAGGAGAGGCTATTGCTAGAAACTTAATGGAGATGTCAGGACTGCAGGTACCAATTATTAGCGTAGTAATTGGTGAAGGTGCAAGTGGTGGAGCGTTGGGAATTGGTGTATGTGATAGAATGCTCATGATGGAGAACTCATGGTATTCAGTTATAAGTCCTGAGGGATGCGCATCCATTCTTTTTAGAGATGCTAAGCGTGCTGAAGATGCTGCAGAAGCGCTAAAGCCAACACCTGCAGATTTAGAAAAAGTTGGAATATGTGAAAGAATAATTGAAGAGCCAAGCGGTGGAGCTCACAGAGATTTCGAATCCTCCGCAAGTTTACTTAAGTCTGCGTTAATTGATGAGTTAGATAAACTATCAAATGTTAATCCAAATGAATTTTTGGATAATCGTATAAACAAATACGACGCTCTTGGCTATTTTGAAGAGGGTTGATGTATAAATACAATCATTTGACTAAAGTCTATTATAGAGATGTAGATCAAATGGGTATTGTTTACTACACAAGATATCTCGAATATTTTGAAGAAGCGAGGACAGAACTCTTGGATTCACTAGGTCTTACTATCTCCTTTATTGAGAACAGAGGAATACAGTTGCCGGTTATAGCTAGCCATTGTGACTATAAGAGAGGAGCAAAATTAGAGGATAAACTAGTCATAGAGGCATCAATTGCAGAAATTCCTAAAGTAAAGCTTAATATTAATTATTATATTTTTGATAAGGGGTCAAATAAACAATTAGTTACAGGTTATACAAGACATGCATTTACAGATAAATTTGGTAATCCAAAGAGAGCTCCCAAGTTCATTTTAGATAAAATAAAAATTCATTTTTAAAAAGTAGATCTCAAATTACTTATTAATTAGATATACTGCATATACTCCCAATATTCCTCCAAACAGAGTTGAGGTTTGAAGAGGCTCTGATAAAATTATCATTGCAAATCCCATTGCACTTAAGGGCACTAGGAAAATATATGCGCTGGCTTTTTTAGGTCCTAACTTAGAAGAAGCAAGAAAATAGATAGAAGTACCAAATGACATAGCAATGCATGAAAGAAAAAGTAAATTGATCCAAAAGATCCAATCAAATTCAAAAACCGACATCAGATTCTGTTCAAGTGCTAATGGTATGCTTAAAAGAAATGCAAAGGAAAAACTCCAGAAGCTATAACTCATAAATGATAATCTTTCTCTAGAATAAGATGTAATTATGGTTACACTAACCCAAGAAATTGATGCAAATATAAAAAACAGATTGCCAGATTGAAAAAGACTATTCATATCTTGTTGCCAAATACGAATGATAAGTCCTCCGCCTATTAAACCAAATGTCAAACCAAAGATATCCTTTGTTGAGATATTAGTATGATAGATGATACTTGAAACTAATAATGTAAGAACCGGGTTTAATGTAGTCACAAGAACTCCGCCTGCGCCCGCAAGTCCAACCTGAGTTCCTTTAAAATAAAAATAATTGTAAGATACCATGAAAAGGGAATTGAAAAAAATAAGCATAAGGTCTCTTTTCTCGATAAAAAATGAAATTTTAGATATTAATAAAACGGGTGCAATTGAAATAGATGCCAATAAAAATCTCCATACCATGATAGGTGGAGCATCGGCATATTGCCCAACTAATTTTGCATTAGTCCATGATAAACCCCATGATAACATTGCTAGTATCATCAGAGTATTTAAAGTTAGATCCTTGCGGGATAACATCTAATTTAGTTTACATTCTAAAAACCGGGAAATTTGTGTCTGGTATAGGGTTATGCTGAATTGAATCAAGCGCTAAAATTAATCTTTCTCTAGTTTCTATAGGACTAATTATGCCGTCATCCCACAAACGAGCGCTTGCATAATATGGATTTCCTTCATTTTCATATTTTTCTATAATAGGATTTCTAATATTATCAAGCTCATCTTTTTCAATATGCTTCCCATCAGACTTTGCTTGGTCTTTTTTAATTGTAGACATCACATTTGCTGCTTGGTCACCACCCATAACTGAAATTCTTGAATTTGGCCACATCCACAGGAATCGTGGTTGATAAGCACGCCCATTCATTGCATAATTTCCAGCGCCAAAACTTCCGCCAATAAGAATTGTAATTTTAGGTACTTTAGTAGTGGCAACAGCCTGAACCATTTTTGCCCCATCTTTAGCTATTCCTCCGGCTTCAGCATTTTTACCCACCATAAATCCGGTAATGTTTTGCAAGAATAATATTGGGGTCTTTCTTTTGCTACAAATCTCAATAAAGTGTGCACCTTTTAAAGCGGTTTCACTAAACAAAACGCCATTGTTCCCTACTATACCAATAGAAAACCCACCTATCTTGGCAAAACCAGTTACAAGCGTTTTTCCATAGTCAGATTTAAACTCTTCAAAGTTGGATTCGTCTACAATTCTAGCTATCACCTCATGCACATCGAATGGAGTTTGATGACTTTTACTTAAAATTCCAAAAAGATCATCTTGATCGTATAACGGATCTAAGAAATCGTGTAATTCCTTCTTTTGTTTTGGTAAATGATCAATTATACCACGTAATTTTGCAATAGCATCATGATCGTTTTCAGCAAAGTGATCTGCTACACCACTTATGCGCGTATGAAGTTTTGCACCTCCTAGTTCTTCGGCGGATGCAACTTCACCAATCGCAGCTTTCACTAAGGGAGGTCCACCCAAAAAAATAGTACCGGTTTTGTTTACTATGATAGCCTCATCGCTCATTGCAGGAACATATGCACCTCCAGCAGTACAAGAACCCATTACAACTGCAAATTGAGGTATCCCTTTTGCACTCATTGTAGCCTGATTATAGAAAATTCTACCAAAATGATTTTTATCTGGAAAAACCTCGTCTTGTTTAGGAAGATAGGCACCTCCACTATCAACAAGGTAGATACAAGGAAGACGATTCTCCAAAGCTATTTCCTGAGCCCGGAGGTGCTTTTTTACAGTTATAGGGAAGTAGGTTCCTCCCTTAACAGTTGCGTCATTTGCAATTACCATGCAGGATTGATTATGAACTGTAACTATTCCAGTAATGATTCCTCCTGCAGGAACATCATCATCATATAATTTTGTTCCTGCAAATTCAGATAACTCTAGAAACTTGGAATCTTTATCGATTAATAGTTCGATTCTCTCTCTTGCTGTGAGTTTTCCTTTCGCTTTATGTTTTTCAATATTGTTAGGAGAACCCATTTCTCTAATTTTTTGGATTTTTTCACTCAAATTGTCCGAAAGAGTTTTGTGATATTCAAAATTTGAAATGAATTTTTCAGAGTTTTTGTTAATCCTAGTTTTTATTATCGGCATTTCTATTAAAATATCTATTCAAAATTTGACCAAAATAGACTTTACATTGAATTTGTAGATCGAACCAATTTGAAATGTTATGATTAAAAATAATATTTTCTATTATCGATTATTTCAGAATTATCTTTTAATCCATTTATCCATTCTTGAAAAAGTTGTCCCTGTTTTCTTGTGAAAATATTATCTCTAATTTGAGACTGCTGACTTTCATATTTTGTTGAGTCAAATTCTTCAATGCTAACTAATTCTACAATGGCGTGTCCTCTATTTGTTTCAAATGGACCAAGAACCTTTCCAGGACTAGAGTTGATTAATGCACCAGTTATATAATGACTGATACCAATAGATGTAAACCCTTGAGAAAGAGTTTTTGTTTCATTTTCGAAACTGTCTTTAAGCTTTTCTTTTTTGATTAAATCCCCAAGCGTGGAGCCGCTACTTGAAAGTTTAATCAAGAGATTATTTGCTTCTTCTAAAGTAGCCTGTTTAGTTTTTTCTTGGTCAAGCTTTCTGGAGATTTGAGATTTCACTTCCTTAAAGAATTTAATACCTGGAGAATTAATAGAATCAATTCGGCAGACAGCATAGTAATCATCATTCTCAAGTATATCTGAAACTTCATTCACTTTACCATTAAATGCAAATCTGATAGCAGACCTTAATCCACCAAGACCAGAAATTGAGTAAATGGAATTATCAAACCTGTTAAAAGTGTTCACTTGTAAACCGTGATCCTCTATTGCTTTTTCAAAACCAAAATCTTGTGCGTCATATGTAAAGAGAGTTGCTTCTTTTCTGATGTTAGATAAGGTTGATGAAGAGATCTCTGTTTGAATTAAAATATGTGATGCTAGCACTTCTTTTTCACCATCGTCATTTTTTCTTGAATCACGAACAAAAATCACATGATAGCCTAAGTCTGATTTTACGGGGCCAACTATTTTATTTTCGCTAGAACTAAATGCTGCTTCCTCAAAAGGTTTGACCATCCTGCCTTTTTTAAACCAACCCAGGTCCCCACCTTTTGTATTTTGATTTCCAGGATCCATTGAAAATTCATTGGCCAATTCTGCGAAGTCTTCGCCAGAATTTGCCCGTAGGTATAGATCGTTTGCAAGTGATGCTGCTGCATCAGAATCAGATTTTGAGGGTTCCTTTTTCCAAGAAACATATGAAATTGAGCGCAAACCCTCATGGGAATATTCAGATTTAGATTTATTATATTCGAATCTTAAATCTTCTTCATTCGCTTTCGAATCTTCCTTTGACACTAGCGCTTCAGTAATGTGCACACCATTTAAGGTGAATTTTAAATTGCGTTTTATGTATTCTTTCTTAATATCATCATTTGTGATAATAATACTTTGGTCGATCATTTTTTGCAGTTTGTAATTTGGAATGTATGTGTCTTTCATAAATGATTCTATTGGTGACCATTCATTACCTTGCGGGTTTGCTAGTGCCTGTAGATATTTTTCTTTATCAAAAACACCATTTGTTTGAAATGAAGGATTCTGTAAAAGAAAGGGAGGAGGGTTGTTTTCAAGATGATAAATTACTTCATCATCTGAGGCAGTAATACCGAGCCTCTCTACCTCTTGGGATACAAGAATGTCTTGTATAAGATTATTCCATGCTGTATTTCTAGCACGTTGTAAATGGAAATCATTTATTTTTTGTCCACGAGCTCGAGAATTTTGCAATTGTTGATTAACAATATTATTAAATTGATCTGGAGAAATATCTTCACCATTAATTCTAGCAATTGTTGTTTGGGGGTTTACGTTTCCAAATAATTGATCAATTATATTAGCCCCGCCAACTAAGCCGCCAACTGTCATGCTTAAAAGAAAAAGTGCAAGCAATATCCAAAGTACGATATGCATTTTTTCACGCATTGAGGTCATTAGTGCCATAAGAATAATTCCTAACTTGTAATGTATTCAATAATCAAAGATTATACAAAAATTTTGCTGGCAAATTTATACTTTGGTAATTGATGAAACAATGAGCAAGACGGATATAACTTTAGAAGCTATTTATGACACATTATGAAACAATGTTTAAAAATCTTTCTGAACTTGAAAAAGCTGTAGTACAATGTAAAAAGTGCGATAGGCTTGTCACCTTTAGAGAAAAAGTTGCAAAAGAGAAACGCAAATCCTATATGCACTGGGATTATTGGGGTAAAGCTGTTCCCGGATATGGTAATCCTAATGCTAAAATCATGATATTAGGTCTTGCTCCAGCAGCTCATGGCGGCAACAGAACTGGAAGAGTGTTTACTGGTGATAAATCTGCAGAATTTTTGTTTAACTGCCTCTACCATGTAGGACTATCCAACCAGCCTAACTCTGATCACAGGGATGATGGTTTAGAAATTAATGGATATATTACTGCTGCTGTAAAGTGTGTACCACCGGGTGATAAACCAACAGCTGAAGAAAAAAAATACTGTAAAAATTATTTATCCAATGAATTTGAGTTGTTAAAAGAGTTAAAGGTGGTATTAGGATTAGGAAAAATAGGTTTTGAGTCTTGCCTTAAATTTGTTCGAGAGATGTACCCCATAAAAATGAAGGATTACAAATTCGGGCATGGTGTTCGTTACAAATTACCTAATGGACTTATCCTGTTTGGATCTTTTCATCCTAGTCCAAGAAATGTTAATACTGGGAGATTAAATTTTGAGATGATGGTAAGTTTTCTTGAAGAAGTGAAAAAGGAAATAGGTTGATTCGTCTTATCTTATTTTTACTATTAATGCTGCAGTCATTAAATGCAGTATGGCTGACTCATGAACAGGCAATGAGCAATTCGCCGTTTA
>JAYNUL010000030.1:11278-14422 GCA_038281125.1 Fidelibacterota bacterium
TCAAACTATTCAACCTACTTTATTTATGATTTTCTAAAGAAAAAATTAATTCCGCTAACTACAGATAATAAGGAACTAAGAAATGTGAAATTTTCACCGGATGGTAAATCAGTTGCTTTTGTGAGGAAAGATAATAATATATATGTTTATAATATTTCGAAAGATCGCCAAAAAAAAATAACTACAACAGGTTCGGAAACAACCTTGAATGGTCACTTTGGGTGGCTGTACGAAGAGGAATTGACAGGTTATGATGCATATCGTTGGTCCCCAAATAGTGAGTCAATTGCCTACTGGGAGGAAGATGAATCAATGGTGCAGCAATTCACAATGATCAATGAACTTGGGCAGTATCCTCAAACTAAAAAAATTCGCTATCCAAAAGCAGGCGAACAAAACCCACACCTTCGTATAGGGATTGCTCGTGTTAAGGGCGCGGGACGTAAATGGATTGATAGTGCTAAGGTTGATAATGATTATTTACCTTGGATGGAGTGGGCTGGTGATGAAAAAGTTGCCTTTTTGAAAATGTCTCGTGATCAAAAAAGTTGGGATTTATTTGTTTCTGACAAGGTGACGGGACATTCATATATAGTATTGTCTGAAGAAGATAAAAGCGGATGGCTTGAAAATCATGGCCAAATAAAGTTTTTAGATGATGGGAAAATTATTTGGATATCAGAAAAGTCGGGCTTTAAACATATCTGGATGTCAAAACATTCTGGTTCAAAATTTTGGCCAGTTACAGAGGGACCTTGGGAGGTCACAGATATTGTCCATATTGATGAGGATCTAGGCATCATCTATTTTATAGCAAATAAAGAGTCTCTTTTTGAAAAGAGGTTATATTCCATTCGATTTGATGGTACTGAACTCACTTTGTTAACAGTTGAAAATGGAAGCCACAGTATTATATTAACTGGATCAAAAAAATATTTTATCGATACATACTCTTCTACTGATTTGCCTAGAAAAATATTACTAAAAGAATTGAAAACAGGAGCTTTAGTACGAGTGCTCGAAGAGACCGATCTAGATCAATTTATTGAATATGAGTGGTCAAATCCCCAAATAGTGCAATTCCCTACGTTGGATGGATCAACTAATCTATATGGGACGTTGATATTACCCCCTAATTATGACGAAAATAAAAAGTACCCAGTTATTATCCACGGATACGGAATGCCCGGCACTCAAATAGTATGGAATAGATGGGGGTCAACATGGGACCAGTATCTTGCCCAACAAGGATACATAGTATTTTCAATGGATACAAGAGGTATGAGTGGAAGAGGAGAATCATTTAAGAATCTGAGCTACGGTGACATGTCAAAATATCTTGCCAAAGATCAAATTGCAGGAATAACATTTCTAATTGATAATGACTACGCAGATCCAGATAGAATTGGTGCCTGGGGTTGGAGCGGAGGGGGGTACTTTACATGTTTAATGCTCACTCGCAATGCAAAATATTTTAAGGCTGGTGTAGCTATTGCTCCATGCACCGATTTTAGATTATATGATACAGCATATACCGAAAGGTCGATGGGGATGCCTCAAACAAATAAAACTGGTTATGACTCCACAAGTGTTCTCTCTTGGGTTCATAAAATGGAAGGGAGCATACTTCTGATGCATGGCACTGAGGATGATAATGTGCATGCCCAACACACCATACAATTTGTACAAGCAGCATTAAGAGCGGGGAAAGATGTTGAATGGTTTCAGTATCCTGCAAGAGATCATGGCATCTATGGTGGTGGAGCAAGAGATCATTTATATAAAAAGATGATAGAATATTTTAAAGAAAATCTATAAATCATTATATAGTATTATATACAGATTATTTAAATCAAGAAAATATATTTTTTATGCTCAAATCTTTGATTAAGCTTCCTGCCATTTTTAATTGCACTTTATAAAAAAATCATTCAAATTTGAACATTATGAAGACAAATTATATACTAATAGGTTTAGTTTCATGTCTTGTTTCCTTGAACGGACAAACCTATAAAAACGTAAGAGCTAAACAAGATGGCCTTTCCATCACTGTGCAGTATGATATGGCAGGTAAATTGTTTAGAGGTGATCAAGTCGCTTTGACATATTCACTTGATAATGGAAAAACATATTCTGTTATTAAAAATGCAGATGGGGACATTGGTCCAAATGTCCTACCTGGCAAAAATAATGAAGTAAACTGGTTATTGATTGATAAAGATTACATCATTGGTAAAATTATTAATTTTCGCATGGTCACAATTCCAGAGGGAATGGTATATGTTGATGGTGGTCAATTTACAAGAACGGGTATAGATTCAAAGAAAAAAGAAAAGACGGAACATTCTATTGTTTTAGGTAGCTTTTTAATGGATGAGACAGAAGTTACCCAACGAGAGTATAGACATGTAATGGGTAAGTATGCTTCAGATTATACTGGTTGTATGGAATGTCCAGTTGAAAATGTATCCTGGTTTGATGCAACTGCATATGCTCGTAAAATAGGAAAAAGATTGCCAACAGAGGCAGAATGGGAGTACGCTGCTAAAGGCGGTGCCAGTGAGAAAAATGACTTTCAATTTTCAGGTTCAAATAAAATCAGTGATGTTGCATGGTATTTATCTAACACTGAGAGCAAGCAGCCAGTGGGCATTAAAAAACCAAATGCGATTGGATTATATGACATGTCTGGTAACGTATGGGAATGGTGTTCAGACTGGTACCATGATGATTATTTCCAGATAGCGGAATCAAAGGATCCCCAAGGGCCAGACTATGGCACGGAAAAGGTCGTCAGAGGTGGTTCATGGTTTAGTAATGAAACATTTTGTAATGTTTCTAGACGGTACAAACTTAAACCAGACTACAGAGATACCAATTTCGGTTTCAGATGTGTAAAAGACCTATAATTCTAGGAAAATAACATGACTAATAAGATATTTTACAAGTTTACAATCCTTATTATGGTAGCTCTTTTCTTAGAAAATTGCGGAGCTGTGAAGCCGAAAGTTCCTGCCTCTGCATTAACCAAAAAAGAAGCAAATAAGATTTCTGCAGTGAATAATGATTCTAAAAAGAGCAATAAAACACAGTATGTAATGAAAATTGAAACCCCAGTTGAAACTGACGGTGTTACCTATGTAC
>JAYNUL010000031.1:0-13177 GCA_038281125.1 Fidelibacterota bacterium
GCAGCATCATCTGCTCAATCATGTATTGATCTAAAAAAGAAATTTGGTGGAGGTTGGTTAGAACTTGGCTTGGCAGAGATGGGGAAAAAGAATAAGACCCGAGCAAAAAGACATTTTGAAGAAGCTCGAAAAGATAGAGACTGGAGAAAAATGGCTGAAAGAAAAATAGATGAAATCAATAACCCTGCTAAGTATGAAAAATAAAACTTATCCATGAGTAAAATTAAAGGCGTCATTTTTGATTTAGATAATACCTTATTGGACTTCATGAAAATGAAGGAATTTGCAGTCAAAGCTGCAGTAAAAGGCATGATTGAGGCAGGTTTGTTAGTGGATGAAGAATCTTCCTATGATGAAATTGTTTCTATTTATGAGCAATATGGTTGGGAAAATCAAAAAGTCTTTGATGTTTTCATAGAAAAACAAATTGGTTTTGTAGAACATAAGTTTCTAGCAGCGGGTATAGTAGCTTACCGACGCGCTCGAGAAGCAAATCTAATGGCATATCCTAATGTAAATAAAACATTGATGGCATTGGCTAAATCAGGAATAAAACTTGGAGTTGTTTCAGATGCACCAAGTAGAGAAGCCTGGATGCGTATATATTATTTAAACCTTTATCATTATTTTGATGTTGTAATCACATTTGATGATACAGGCGAGAGAAAGCCCTCTGAAAAACCATTTAAAATGTCATTGGAATCTCTTGGTTTAAAACCAGAAGAAACTATAATGATAGGTGATTGGCCTGAAAGGGATGTGGTAGGTGCAAAAAAAATAGGAATGAAGACTGCTTTTGCTCGGTATGGAGATACTTTTGGCACTGTCAATTCAGGTGCAGACTGGGATTTAAATGACATTTACCAGTTGGTAATTATCATTAACGAAGAGAATGGCAGTATCTGATATATTTTTAGGTAATGATCTTGTAGAGGTATCTAGAATTCTTTCATCGATTGATAAAAATGGACAAAGATTTATTGATCGAGTATATACAAAACATGAGCAGGAATACTGCAATTCAAAATCTAAACCTGAGATGCACTATGCAGGAAGGTTTGCGGCAAAAGAAGCAATAATAAAAGCACTAAAATCATCTGGGTACGAGCAACCCACCCCTTTTCGTTCAATAGAGATAGAATCAGGAATTGATGGTAAGCCAATTGTAAATCTTCATTTTTCATGTAAGGGAAAATGTAGAGTTTCTATCTCACACACAGAAAGTCACGCTATTGCATCTGCTATTTTTATTTCTAAATGAGGATACTGACTTCAGAGCAAGCATATTTTCTCGATAAAACCTCTACAGATAATTTTGGTATTAATAGTATTGATCTCATGGGAAATGCTGGGCAAAGAATTGCCCTCAATATTGAAGAAATTCTAGCTAAAGTTTCAAAACCAAAGATTTTCATTATCTGTGGAAAAGGTAATAACGGAGGAGATGGATACGCTGCTGCAATAATACTAAAAAAAAGAGGGTATTCAGTAAAAATTCATTCAACCATTCCTGTAAATAACATAACCAATGAAGCTTTATTTTTCTATAATCAGTGTATTGAACTCAAAATGTCCATTTCTTATGGTGGAAGTATAGACGAGGCGATTAAGTCAGATTTAATTATTGATTGTATTCTGGGAATTGGTTTTAGAGGAACGGTTCGAGATGAGATCATACCAATTTTGACTTGGGTTAATAATGCAGATACTAAGGTTATATCAATAGATCTTCCTTCTGGATTGAATTGTGATACCGGTGTCGTTGAGAATATAGCAATAAGGGCTGATATTACTATAGCCTTAGGTGCCCCTAAGGTCGGAATGTTTTTAAGAGAAGGGCCTGAATATTGCGGTAAAGTAATAACTGAGGATATTGGATTTCCTGCAATAGATAAAGAGACATTTCCAGGCATAAATTGGGAGTTAAATCCTAAAGAACTTACCAGACAGAACTTTCAAAAACCCGATGATTTGATCAATAAGTCTTCAGCTGGAAAAGTTCTAATTATTGCCGGTTCAAAAGGGATGACTGGTGCAGCAATATTAGCTACCTACGGTGCATTAAGGTCTGGCGCAGGAGTTACCATAACGATTAATCCAAATTCTCTGAATGATGTATATGAAAAAACAATAATTGAGGGTATGACGTTTTCTGTTGAAGATAATAATAGTGGGTTTTTATCAGAAGAACACTATGATATTATCATGGAAAAAATCGACTGGGCCGATTCAGTGGTATTAGGACCTGGACTTGGTAGAAATCCTTCCACCCAAGTCCTAATAAAAAAACTAGTATCAAATATAAGGAAGCCCATCGTACTTGATGCTGATGGCCTGTATCCATTTACAGACAAAATTGAAATTTTGTCCCAAAGAGATTCTCAGTTGATTATTACTCCTCACATGACAGAGCTAGCAAGGTTACTTGGCTGTAAAGAAGAAATGATTCTTTCAGATTTTTCAAATGTAATGAAAGACTTTAGAAAAAAGTATAAACAGGTATGTATGGTTAAGCAAGTTCCAGCATGTATCCTTTTTGAAAACTCCATAAGGATAAATACTACAGGAAATCCTGGTTTAGCATCTGCAGGAACTGGAGATGTTCTAACTGGTATTATTGCTAGTTTAGTTTCACAGGGATTAAACTGTTATGATGCGGCATCAGTAGGTGCATATATACATGGCCAAACATCAGATGAATTAGTAGAGAGAAAAGGATATAGAGGTCAACTTTCCTCCGACCTAGTTGAATTTTTGCCTTCTGCAATAAGATCATATGAAAAACCCTAAACTTCAGTTTAAGTTATTTCTGTTGTTAATTATAATAGGCTCAAGCATACCTGGCAAGTCAGTGCCAGAAATTGTGACCTTATCTTGGGATAAGTTGCTTCACTTTATTGAATATAGTATACTTGGAGCACTCGGCTATAGGGCTTATCACAAACATCCAAATTTCAATATATACCTATTATGTTCTTTTGGAATATTATTTGGATACATTGATGAATCATGGCAGAAGATTATTCCCGGAAGATTCTCAAGCTATAGTGATGTTATTGCAGATGGAATTGGTGTAATTTTTGGAACCTTGACTAGTCACTATATTAAAAATAAAAAATATGATAGAAAGATTGTGCATTAAAAATTTTGCAATCATTGAAGAAGTTGATATCAAATTCAAGCCAGGTTTAACGGTTATAACAGGTGAAACTGGATCAGGTAAATCAATTTTATTAGAGGCTTTGGCAGTAGCGCTAGGATCAAAAGCAGATAAAATAATGGTAAGAAATGGAGCTGAGAGGGCAGTGGTTGAAGCAAAGTTTGCTGATGCTGAACTAAGGAGGATTGTTTCACAGACTGGTAGAACAAAGTCCTATAAGAATGATGAATTTGTAACGCTACTTGAACTGAAAAATGATAACAGTGGCAGGGTAGATTTCCATGGGCAACATGATCAGCAATTAATTTTAGATAAAAGTAGTCACATTGACTATTTGGATAGATATTGTGGTCACCAAAAAGATGTAGCAGAAATTGAAGATATCTTTTACGATTTGATTGATCTAAAATCAAAACTTGATGAATTGGATAAAATGGAGATTGAAAAAAAAGAGCGCATGGAACTCTTATCCTTTCAAGTTAACGAAATCGATTCAGTAGATCCTAAGGAAAATGAAGATTATGTTTTAAAAACATCTTTTGTAAAATATAGTAATTTTAAAGAAATCATTAGAACCCTGAGCAATACAAAGCATAATATCTCAGAATCCGATAATAGTCTAGTCGATCAACTAAATCAAAATTTTCAAGATTTATGTTCAATAAAGAAATATGATGAAAGCATTTCTTCAGTAACCAACCTTATCTCAGATGCTATTTTACAATTGGAGGAGGCTAATAATGAGATCGGTTTACAGCTAATGGGGATTGAATTTGATTCTGAAGAACTTCAATCAATAGAGGAACGTATGAATGCTTTAGAATCCTTGAAAAGAAAATATGGTGGCTCAATCGAATCAGTATTAAATCAAAGAAAAATTATAAACAACGAGATAAAAACATTACGACAGAGCAACAAACTTAAGCATGAAATTATCAAAGAAATCGAAGTCAAAGAGAAAATGTATTCTCTAAAAGCATTATCACTGCATAAAAAGCGTGAGAGTAAATCAATTGAACTCTCAAAAATGATAGTAATGACAATGTCTAATTTGAATATGGATGGTGCAAGGTTTGATATTAAAATTGAGCAAGATGAAATTGAAGAAAGCTATATTAAGCTTGACGGGAAAAATGTCGTAGGGAACCCAAAAGGTATTGATAAAGTTGAGTTTTATCTTTCTGCAAACCCCGGTGAACCATCAAAACCATTATCGTTTGTTGCCTCCGGCGGTGAGATTTCTCGAATTATGCTTGCAATTAAAACTGTATTCCAAGACATTGATCCTGTTCAGACACTTGTATTTGATGAAATAGACTCTGGTATCTCTGGAAAAGCAGCAGAAAAAGTATCAGAACATTTAATGGAATTAGCAAAAAAAAAACAAGTTATCTGTATAACCCATTTATCACAAATAGCGCATCAAGCGCACAATCATCTGCATATTGAAAAATCCGTTGTCGATCAAAAAACATATGTAGGCTTTGCATATTTAAATAAAAATGAGAGTTCTAAAGTTATAAAAGAACTCTTTGTTGGAACTCAAACGTATAATGCGTAATGGATAAAATAATCATTCAAGGCCATAATTCACTTTCAGGCTCGGTTAATATTAGTGGTGCAAAAAATGCCGTCCTTCCAATCATGACCGCAGCTTTAATGGCAGAGGGAGAAAGCGTTATTTCTCGAGTTCCTGATCTTAGAGATACCCGTACTATGATAAAATTAATGGAAATTGTTGGCGCTAAATGTTCAATGGAAGGTAACTGTTTAAAGATTGATGCAGGTTCAGTAAATAATCCGGAGGCGCCATATGATTTAGTAAAGACAATGAGGGCATCATTTTATGTTTTAGGACCTCTTTTAGCGAGGTTTGGAACCGTAAAAGTATCTCTCCCTGGAGGCTGTGCCTGGGGTCCACGTCCTGTTGATTTTCATTTGAAAGGTTTAGAAAAATTAGGTGCAAAAGTTACCTTAAGAAGTGGTTATATCCTGGCAGAGGCAAAGAAATTAAAGGGAGCTAACATCAACTTTGAATTTCCATCTGTGGGAGCTACGGGTAATATTGTAATGGCTGCAGCTACTGCTGATGGAATTACAACTATAGAAAATGCTGCAAGAGAGCCTGAAATTGTTCAACTTTGTGATTATTTAAACAAAATGGGTGCATCAATAAGTGGTGTTGGAACATCAAAAATAGTTATCGAGGGCGTTGAATCTCTTTACCCTGCAAATATAGATGTCATCCCCGACCGTATAGAAGCTGGCACCTTTTTAATGGCAGGTGCTCTGATGGGTAAAATCACGCTTGATGAAGTAAACCCTGAACATCTTGACGCAGTTTTACAAAAATTAAAAGAGGTTGGTGCTCTAGTAAAAACAACCTCTAATTCAGTAACAATTGAACCCGGAGGTCTTAAGCCAGTAGATATGAAAACTGCTGTCTATCCTGGATTTGCTACAGATTTGCAAGCACAGTGGGTTGCACTCATGTCTTTGGCAGATGGTTCTTCAATGGTCACTGATACTGTTTATCATGACCGTTTTAGTCATGTACCAGAACTAAATAGGTTTGGCGCAAATATAAAGGTTGATAAAAACACTGCATTTATTCGAGGTGTTAAAGAGTTAGTGGGGGCTCCTGTTATGTCAACCGACATCAGAGCAAGTGCCGCTCTAATTATTGCAGCTCTTGCTGCAAAAGGGCAGACTGAAGTTAGCAGAGTATATCATATAGACCGTGGATATGAAAGAATTGAAGAAAAGTTTAGAAATTTAGGTGCTGAAATAAGTCGAGAAAACTTTCATTGATAAGGTGTTTACTTTTATCTAAAAATAAGTAACTTAATGAATAATCAAATGAGTTCTGATAGATGAAAGTTGTGATAATTGGAGGCGGTGAAGTTGGCTTCCATGTCGCTAAAGCGTTAAGTGAAGAAGACTACGATATTACCGTTATTGATATTGATCCAATAAAATGTAGCCGAGCTTCAGAAAATCTTGATGTAATTGTAGTTGAAGGGAATGGTGCAAGTCCAAATACACTTAATGAGGCAGCCGTAGGAGATGCTGATTATGTATTATGCCTCACGAGAGTTGATGAAGTAAACTTAATCGCATCCCAGCAAGCGCATAAACTTGGAGCAAATAGGATTATTGCCCGCCTACGTAATCAGCAATATACAACAAAAGATTCAATTATTCGTCCAGAGAAATTTGGGGTAGACATTGTTATCCATCCTGAACGTGCAGCATGCGAAGAAATAACTAGGCTTGTCAAGCACCCTTATGCCTTGCAGGTTATGGATTTTGAGGCAGGTCGTCTGACTATGCTTGGACTCACTATCGATAAGGAATGTAAAGATATTGATGGTATTCCACTTGGTAAAATAGCAAAGAACAACTCTCATTTTAGATTTGCAGTAATTGCTGTACTAAGAGGGAGGGATACAATAGTTCCTTCGGCTGAATTTACCTTTGAAGAAGGTGACATTGGTTATTTTATCATTAAAACACAAGATATTCAAAATCTCATGACTCTTTTATGTAAGGAACTAACTATAACCAAACGTGTCATGATCATAGGTGGTAGCAAAATTGGTCGTACTCTTGCAAAAGAATTACCAAAAGAATCATTCAACACAAGACTTGTAGAATATAATCGTCCCAAGGCAGGACAAATATCTCATTTAATCGATGAATCAATGATTATTTATGGTGATGGAGCGGACATAGAATTTCTAAAATCGGAAAATATCCAAAATGTTGATAGTTTCATTTGCGTAACAGAAAATGAAAAAACTAATCTAATTGCGGGTTTACTAGCCAAACATTTAGGTGCTAAGCAAAGTATTATACATGTTTCAACAACAGAATATATTCCAACGATTCAGGAAATTGGTGCAGGCGCAGTTATTAGTAAAAATCTTTCAACTGTAAATGCAATTCTTAGGGAACTTCATACAGATATGACAGAGATTCCCGTTCTTACTTTTGACGAGATTGAGGTAGATGTTATTGAATTTGAACCTGAACCAAATAGCCCTGTCACGCAGCGCCCGTTGAAAGAACTGAATATTCCAGAAGATTGTATAATTGGAATGATTAATCATCATGGGAAAATCAGAATAGCACATGGCACATCCATATTAACAGAGGATGATATAGCATTAGTTTTTGCAAAGCCTAAAGCAGTAAGTAAAATTAAGAAACTATTTCTGTCATGAAATTAAAACCGCTCCTAAATATTATTGGCGCACTTCTCTCAATATTAGGCACATCCATGATAGTGCCTATTTTTATATCTATGGGTTATGCTGAATCAGATACGTTCGGTTTCATCATCTCTTCCTTGATTTGTGTTGGAATAGGTTTGCCGCTTTGGTTTTTTACAAGATATTCACGAACTCTAACGAATAGAGACGGATTTGCAATTGTGACATTTTCTTGGATCGTAACCGCTATAATTGGAGCATTGCCATTTTATTTTACTGGATCAATTCCAGATATTACAGATGCTTTTTTTGAATCTATGTCAGGAGTTACTACAACTGGTGCATCTATCTTAGGTAATTCTTTAACCCATCCTCATTTAGAACATGGAATTGAAAGTTTGCCCCATGGAATTTTATTTTGGCGTTCATTTCTTCAGTGGATAGGTGGGATGGGTATAGTAGTATTCTATATTGCCGTTTTACCTTTATTAGGAGTAGGGGGTGTCCAATTATTTAAGGCAGAGGTTCCCGGACCAGTTGCTGACAAAATAAAACCTAGAGTACGAGAAACTGCAAAATTCTTGTGGATTATATATGTGGGTATTACTTCTATAGAAATTATTGCCTTAAGGATTGCAGGAATGGAAACCTTTGATTCAATTTGTCATGCTTTTACAACCATGCCTACAGGAGGTTTCTCAACGAAAAATGCTAGCCTAGCTCACTATGATAATCCAATGATTCATTATATAATTATATTTTTCATGTTTTTAGCGGGAGTCAATTTCTCTCTTCATTTTAGGGCTATTAATAGTAATATAAACACATATCTTAAGGATATTGAATTTTTAGCATATCTTTTTATAATAGTTTTTGTTTCATCAATTATTTTGTTAACGCTATCATACCAGGCAAATTCTTTTTCGGAAGTATTTTTTAGAGAATCGTTATTTAATACAATAGCAATATTAACTAGTACTGGTTTTGTGTTAGGTGATTATGAAATATGGCCTGTATTTCTTCAAATGATTTTGTTAACGTTAATGTTTGTTGGAGGAATGGGAGGATCAACAACAGGAGGAATGAAAGTTATTCGAGTTCTTCTATTAGTAAAATATGCTGCACTTGAAACTCGAAGGATGTTGCACTCCAAAGCTTTAATACCCGTAAAAATCGGTAAGCAGCTAATAATAGAGGATGTGGTTAGAAACACGCTCGGATTTTTTCTATTTTTCATGTCAGCTTTTATTATCTCGGCTATTCTACTTTCAACAATGGGTCTTGATATCGAATCCTCTATTGGTGCAGCTGCATCTGCAATGGGGAATATTGGTCCAGCATTTGGGCAGTTTGGACCTACTGATAATTATGCATTACTACCTAATGCAGGCAAGTGGATATTAGCCTTTTGTATGTTGTTGGGAAGACTTGAAATATTCACCGTTATGGTTCTCTTTAGTAAAACATATTGGAAATAGGTAAAAGATGTATGTAAAAGATAAAATTATCGATCATGTTGGTATTTTAACCATTCAAAGAGAAGAGGCCCTAAATGCATTGAATCCTGATGTATTAAAAGAACTTAATTCGATGCTTATAAAGCTAATTAGCAATCATAATGTAGATTCAATAATTATTACTGGTGCTGGTGAAAAAGCTTTTATTGCAGGGGCAGATATAAAATTAATGCAGAGTTTTGATAAAAATCAGGCTCGTGATTTTGGAGAATTAGGACAAAATTTGACATTGGAAATTGAAAATTCTCCAAAACCGGTACTTGCAGCAGTAAATGGTTTTGCTCTGGGAGGAGGGTGTGAGATTGCAATATCTTGTCACATTAGATATGCTAGTGAAAATGCATTTTTTGCTCAGCCAGAAGTTAAATTAGGGATTATACCTGGTTGGGGTGGTACGCAGAGACTTCCAAGAATTGTAGGCAAAGGAAATGCAACTGAATTAATTATTGGAGGTCATATGATTAATTCACAAGAAGCCTTGAGAATTGGATTAGTAAATAAAATAATATCTCCAGAAAAGTTAATGGATGAGTCAATTAATTTTTGCAAAGAATTACAAAAAAACGGTCCAACATCCATTTCTAATTCTTTAAAATGTATAAATGATTCATACGATTTTTCACTTGAGGATGGTTTGGAAACCGAATTGGAAGCATTTAGTAATTCCTTTGGTTCTAAAGAAGCCGATGAAGGTTTATTAGCTTTTGTTGAAAAGAGAAAACCAAAATTCAAACTATAAATGCCTCGTTATGCTATTCTAGCTCACGAATCATTTGATTATATCTTAAGCAAAACTGGTAATATGCTTATAAGATATAAACCTAATGAAGTATGCGCGGTAATTGATCGTAATCATCATGGAAAGACCGCAGAAGATGTGCTAGGTTGGGGAGGAAGCATACCGTGCGTATTAAACTTTGATCAAGCCAAACAATATGCTCCAACCCATTTAGTGATTGGTAATGCGCCACAAGGTGGCCGTCTAGATAATAAAAGTTTAATAGAAATAGAGAAAGCCATTGATTATGGTTGCGATATTATAAGTGGGATGCACAGTTTATTAAAAAACGATCATCACTTGGTTGATAAAGCAAAAAAAAATAATGTCTCTTTAATTGATCTACGCAACACACCGAACCCACCACATTTTCCAAAGGGTTCATGGAAAGAAAGAAAATTTCCAGTACTTTTAGTTGTAGGCTCTGATTGTGATACCGGTAAAATGACAACTGCATGGGAAATATGTAAAGAATTAAACAAAAGAAAATGGAATGTAAAGTTTCTTGGTACTGGGCAGACAGGGATTCTTCTTTCTGGAAACGGAGTGCCCATTGATGCGGTTGTATCAGATTTCATGGCTGGAGAAATTGAACATCATTTAGACAAATTTTCAAAGGATACTGATTTAGTAATAGTGGAAGGACAAGGAGCTTTGAATAATATGTTTTATTCAGGGGTTTCATTAGGTCTTCTACATGGCTGCATGCCGGATTTTTTAATTATGACCCATGAACCGTATCGTGAATTGGATGTTTCAGATTATCCCATTCCTAGTTTGGAAGAATTGATGACATTACATATAAATCTACTTAAGCCATTCAAGAATTCAACATTTGTTGGTATAAATCTTTTAACACTTAAATTAAATCGTAATGAAGCAAAGAAATATATACAAAATGTTAATGATGAATTTGATTTACCAACAACTGATGTTGTTCGTTTTGGATCGAAAGGATTAATTAATTCCATAGAAACTGCAATTCAAACATGGAAATAGATTATAAAGTTTATCGAATAGAGTTAAAGCATACCTTTGGTATTTCTAGAAGCAAGAATGAATGGTATGACATACTATTCATTTACATAATAGATGGATCCATTATTGGAAGGGGTGAAGTTGCGCCATCAGCAAGATATAATGAGACTATTCAAAAAATAATTCCAATTATTAAAAGTTCCATCCAATTACCAAATGATTTAAATGATCGAAAAGCAATATGGGATTTTATTCACCCTCAATTGATGGGTATCAAAGCGCTTGAAGCAGGATTCAGCATGGCATTATGGGATTGGTGGGGGCAAAAATTTGGGAGACCAGTTTTTGAATTATTGAGCCTTAATTCAACAATGTTACCACGTACAAGCTATACAATTTCAATAGGAGAATTGGATGAAATCGGTTCAAAGCTTAAGGATGCAGAGTCCTATTCGATTTTGAAAGTCAAATTAGGTACTCCAAAAATGGACAAAGAAATTATTAATGAAATAAGAAGATTTACGGATAAACTTATAAGAGTTGATGCTAATGAGGGCTGGGCAAAAGATAGTGCACTAGAAATGTCCTTCTGGCTTGCAGATAGGAACGTTGAATTCATTGAGCAACCTTTTCCAGCAAAAGATTTAAATGATTCCATTGAACTTAAAAAAAAATCACCATTGGAAATATTTGCTGATGAGAATAGTTTGATTTCTAATGATATTAAACCTATACGTCATGCATTTCATGGAATTAATATAAAACTTATGAAATGCGGCTCACTTGAAGAGGGAAAAAAAATGATTAAAATTGCAAGAGAAAATGGATTAAAGGTTATGCTAGGTTGTATGGTTGAGACTTCTGTTGGAATTACTAATGCATCGCACCTCGCAGGGGAAGTTGATTTTGTCGATCTTGATGGGAACCTTTTAATTAAAAATGATCCCTACAGTGGTGTGTTTGTGAATGATGGCAGGTTAGTATTACCAGAGAGTAGTGGCAGTGGAGTAACATTAAATTCAGATTATAGTGATACTTTGATATGAAGGTAATTGGAATAGAACACATAGGCATTGCTGTTGAAGATTTAGAAAAAAATGCTAGTTTTTGGAAGAATATAATTGGCCTTAAACATTGTGGTATAGAGGATGTAGATGGTCAAGGGGTCCTAACCGATATATATGATACTGGTTCTGGTAAAATAGAATTACTGGTTTCTAAATACCCCAATTCACCAATTTCAAAATTTATCAAAAGAAGAGGAACAGGTATTCACCATATCTGTTTAAATGTTGAAGATATTGATGAGGCAATAGAACATATGAAAACAAATAAAATAAAATTAATTGGTGATAAACCTACTATCGGTGCTGAAAATCATAAAGTGATTTTCATACATCCTAGGTCTACAGGAGGCATCTTAGTAGAACTAGCAGAAAAAATAAGCTAATTTATTTTTTTAAGAAACTTGGAAGTTTAAAGACACTGCTGCTTTTCTTCTTTTTTGATTTGTCGCTAAGTCTTCTTTTTTTGGTATAGTTTTTAATTTCTTCCATTGGATTATCTTCATCTAAAACAATCAGTTCATCATCGATAATTCTTCCCATTTCATAAACAGACCTTCTTAGAGGAAGACCCTTTGCATCATACTGAGTCCATTCACCATTTTTCTTACCATTTTTTGTCAGTCCTCTTTCTTTGACAAATCCATTTCTATGGTACTTAATAATTAGCTCGTGACCTGGGGGAGTAGTATTAGCAATAACTTCTCTACGCTTATCAACAATAGATGTATCGTATTTTACATAGGTTTGTTTTACTAGATTTTTAACGGTGTCTTGAATGAGTGTTGTATCGAATGTTAAAATTTTTAACGTATCAAAAACAACATTCTTATATTTCATTTCTGGACCAATAAACCCAGGCTCTCTTGGCTTTCTGGTTATGGCTTGCACCATTGAAGTAGAATAAATTTCTTGTAGTTTTTTGTATTCCCGTTCCGCGCGAGTCCAATCTCCTCCAGCTGCATTTAAAGCTTGATTAATCCAGCCCTGTGCTGTTTTATCACCCATATCTCTTGCTCTTAAGGCATCCCCTAATGTTTTATATTTAGGAAAGGCCGACTGTTTTTGATCAATCATATCAGGAGAAAAATTATCAGGAAATTTGCTGGAATAAGTATGAATAGTAACTGTATCATTTTTTGATACTATAAGGGTATCAAATGTCTTGATGGTGTCAACTGCAAAAAGCCATATTGAATCCCTAACTACGGTAGTATCATATGCATAGACCCAGGTAGTATCGTAGAGGTAGGTTGTATCATATGCAAATGCCCATATTGTATCCCTCATCACAGTAGTATCGTAATTAACCAAGACTGTTGTATCCATTACAAAAACAGTATCGTAATTTGTTTGAATAACAGTAGTAGTATCATAATTATTGATGTATATACTATCAATAACTACTACTGTATCATAGTTTGTAGTAGTTGCAGTGGTGTATATAAAAGTGGTGTCCTTTACTG
>JAYNUL010000032.1:0-5699 GCA_038281125.1 Fidelibacterota bacterium
AGGATGGTCAAAGTTTTGTTCTATTCTCTTTTCATAGTTGATATGGCTCAAGTCTTTGTAGTAAGAATCCATACTAATAGCGAGGACGCTATTTTGTGGATATTTGTTCAATAAACTTTTTACGGCATAGGTTTTCCCAGAACCGGTACCGCCAGCAATACCCAAAACAGTTATATTCATTTTAAAAAACTTTCATCAAATGCATCAGGCAGGAATTCAGATAAGTTCACTGTTTTCAATACATCCTTTTCGTTACAGATATATATTTTTATATCTTTACATAAATCCCAAACCACTTGCCTACAGGCTCCGCATGGCATTCCACCGTTTTCAGTCGATATAGCCATTGATTTGAAATTGTTATACCCTTTGGAAATAGCGCTATATAAGGCTACTCTCTCAGCGCAGCAAGTTAGTCCATAACTTGAGGATTCTATATTGCATCCACCTATTATTTCACCAGATTCAGTTTCTACCGCTGCGCCTACTCGATAGTTTGAATACGGTGAATGGGACATTTTACGCATGCCTATTGCCGCTTTAATCAGTTTCTCATTCATTATGTTCGAAATGAAAAGTTTGGAAAATTTTTAATGATACTACGCCAACTAAAAAGCCGCCAATATGAGCAAACCATGCAACACCACCAGTAGTATTAATCCCTAAACTATTTAATCCTCCAGACAGTTGCATTATAAACCAGATTCCCAGCACTATCTGAGCTGGGACAATAAATGTAGTAATAAATATAATAATTACGGCAAAAACGTGGACTTTTGCTTTTGGGAACTTTATCATATAAGCTCCTAGAACTCCAGCGATAGCACCGCTGGCTCCTACCATCGGAGTTGTCGATGTGGGTTCGATAAAAAACTGTCCTAAAGCTGCTCCAATACCACAAAAAATATAAAAGGAAAAGTATCTAGCGTGACCAAGTATGCTTTCAACATTATCACCAAAAATATATAAGAACCACATATTGCCAATGATATGACCAAAACCGCCATGCATGAACATGGATGTTATTATATCTAGAACATTGAAATCATTTGGTATAAATCCAAATCGATAAATTATATCTTTAGCCATTTGAGGATTATTGCCTATAAAGTGGAATTGTAATAGATAAATAAAAATATTTATTCCGATTATAGTATAAGTTATAGTTGGGAAAAGAACCCTGGGGTTGTCGTCTTTATAAGGAAATAGCACTAATAAACAGAAAAATAAATGACTTCATTAGATTCATTCCCCATTCGATCCTGTACTGTAAAGTCTATTTTGTGGGGACCTCTTTCAATTCTCTTATCAAAATTGTAGGTCACTACCTTTTTTATTGGTTGGAATCCAGGATATAAAAGATCATCATTAAATTTTAAACTAAATGATTCTTCATTTGGAGCAATTCCTGAAATAATATCATCTACTTTGATCACAATCTTGGTTACGTCTCCGATATGATACTGCCCGCCGTTTCCAGGGTATGTACTTTTAATTATTGGAGGGTCAAGATCTTGAATGATAGTTATTGCATCCATTCTTTCAAGTTCAGCTGTCAATATTTGCTTTTTTCTGTTGTTTGTTGTCTCTGCATAAGTCCATTTCTCAGGTTTAGGGTCAAAATAATAGATTCCAAGATTAGAGTGCTCTACTAGATCACGTACATATCGGATACCAACTTGGAAGGAACCTTTCAAAGCTAAATCAAATGGTTGAAGCTGGTATACGGGAGACATGTGAAATCCATCTTTGATCTTAGCATGTTTTTCTACTCTATCAATCCATATGATACTATTCTGGAAAAAAGTTCCAGGTAAGGTTTTCATTGAACAATCTCTATCGTTTGAGAAAACAAAACTTTCTATTCCTGGCTCCACGTGCTCAAGTAAGTAATTAAATCGAGTTTCCCGAGAAAGATCTTTGTCCTGCAATTCTATGTCAACGTATGTCATTTTATTTACAATATTGTGAGACAACTTTTCTGTCAGAAAGGTATTAGGGTTTATTTGGTTCATTGGATAAGACATAAAAGTATTATCATTTGCAAGTCGCATGGTTGCCTTGGCAGGGACAAAGTGATCTAACTCAACCTGGAAAAACAGTCCTCTTTGAGTATTTGATATTTTCAAATCTGGACGAATGTCTACCACGCTAATTTCTGGTTTTATATCAGTCCAATGAAAGGGGTCCACCATTCCCCCTAATTGATTGATGCCAATTACTTGTAAAATTCTGTCTTTTACAGACCTTAATTGCAGGGTTATATGAAGATCTTTTTTTACTTGTTCTGAGTGTATAATCTCAACCTTTTTATCTGCAAATCCGTATTTTGTAAAACTATATACCACCGCATCACGTATTGCAAGCCCGCCTCTTTTTGGAGACAGGGCAAGTGTTACAACTTTATCATCTCTAAAAATCTCACTTGCTTCAAGAGTCATTGGAAATGTCGCAGCAACCGTACCTTTTATAATTGTTTTATTCCCATGTGCGTCAAATATTCTTATTTCAATAGAATGTACTCCTGGAGCAAGACCCAATATTCCTGATTTATCTGACGAGTGGATTGATATCCTCCTATGTTCAGGCAGTCTATATAATTTTTGAAACTCTCCTAAGTTTTTTCTTTTAAGATCATATTCTATGATGGTCTTAGCAAATTTTCCTTGATTAAATGGAATTCGATCATAGCTGAGCTCAAACTCTAAATTTCCGTCAACCATTAGTTCTACTCTGTGGAATTGATAAACATTATTGGTGCCTTCGCGTTTATCAACGACATTCATAGCAAATCCAAATTCTCCAAAAACGCTGATTGTGTCAGGAAAATGATATACGCCGCTCTTATCACGGAAAAGAGGGAATGTTTGTGTGAGGGGACTAGCATTAACCAACGCATTCTGAGATAATGGAATTACTGCCAATTCTCTAGCAACTGGCATAATTTGGTCTTCTAATTCAAACGCCATCGTTAATGGATTTAGAGGGACACTTTTACTGTCACGATATTCAAAGTGTATATGAGGAGCAAAAGAGTTTCCGGTGTTCCCTGAAAAACCAATAAGATCTCCCTTTTTAACTTGAAATTCTTTTGAAGAGAACTGTGTGTCCACAATATAACTACGACGTTTTGCTTGTTGCAGTCTCCACACCTTTTCCATCACGGGAGTAAATGCCTCTAAATGGCCATAAACCACCTCATGACCAGAATTAGTCCTTTGGTATATTGCCTTCCCATAACCTTTGTAATTTGATCTTAAACGACTAATATATCCATCTTCAACTGCTAACACCTCCATGCCTATTTTCCCATTTGTTTTTATATCAATGCCCATATGAAAATGGTCATCTCTATTTTCACCAAAATTTGATGAAAAAAATTTGCCAAGAGTAGTTGGCCATAGTACCTCCTTTGTGGATGCAGAATCAACTATAAGGAAGAATAAGATTGTGAAGTGTAATTTCATGAATCAATTTATATGCTGCAATTTATTTAGAGGAGGTATGGGTTAACAATGAGGGATTTGTTTCATTCTTATACTTACAGTAAACTCAACGCAATTGATTTAATAGATAAAATAAGGAATAAAAATGAAAAATTTGATTTCGGTTTTATTAATTAGTTTGGTACCATCTTCTATATTTGCTATTGGAGGCTTTGGATTACAACTTGGTCAGGGTTCATTCAGTGTGGATGCCTCATCTCCTGATACAAATATCCCCGGAGTAACTCTTACGAATGGAGCGTTTGATGGTTCGGGAGTTTTAGGAGGGTATGTTTATGTTGACTTGATTCCGTTTGTGGATATTGAATTTGACTTTAATATTCAAGCCAATACATACGATATTGAGTTTCAGAATGCTTTTGGCGAGATGCCAAAAATAAATTTTGGTTGGATAAGCGGGAATACATACACTACAGTTAGAAAAAAGATAGTAGGTCTTTCTATACCATTTCTTGCAGGTGCACAACTTCATGGAGGTTTAGGAATTAATACCCATTCAACTATGCCTATTGCTGATGTAACAATGGTAGAAGAATTACTTGGTGGAGATTTATTAAATGCTGATCCATCTTCGTTGGATCAAGCATTGCTTGATTATTTAGAAGATGATGATAATAGAGTTGATGGTTCAGGTTTTCACATTCAAACAGGGCTTCAATTCAAATTATTGATGATTGATACCTTTTTAATTTATCGACACACCTTTGTTGATGATGTTATTCCTGGAGCTGGTTCATTTGGAACATTAAACATGCGACTGGGGCTCGGGATCTGATTATTAAATTAGAAAAATGTAGTAGAAAAGGGGGGTGAGATACATCCCCTTTTTTATAGTTCATTCGTAACGCAATGGATAGAGCCACCGCTTAGTTGGAATTGACTTGTTGGATTTATTACTACATTAATTCCCATTCCCATTATTTTCTCATCAATATCAGGATTTGAAAACGGACTTGGACGTATCAATGTACCTGGAAGTGGCAATGCATTTGCAGCAAAACTCCCTACTTTACTTTTGGTGCCTATTCCATCATCCGAAGGAATTTCAAAAACTGGTATATTCAAATTATCTGCAAATTTAAAAAGTGCGTTTTTAGATTCAGGTGTCATTACAGAAGTGCATGCTACTAATGAACAAATACACCCACTTTTATTCAGAACGGGTGTAAAGAATGTGTCCAGATGAAATCCTTCACCTTCTAATATCACTAACTCATTTACATTCAATCTCTCAGCTACAAATTCCACACCTATACTAGTGTTTCTTTTGAGGCCACTAAATAGTACCCTGTTTTTTTTGCAGAAATAAAATTCTCCACCATCTGCTCTCATTCCCGATTTATCAGGCATTTCTACTATCTTTAGTTCTAGATTCTCAAGAAACCTTTTAACTAGTCTATTTTCAATTCTTCTTTGAGGTTCACCTGCTCTTAAAATAATTGCAAGACCATTTTGATCAGATATAAAAGGGTCTCTTATAAAAACGAAGTCATGCTTAGGTTCCTGTTGGTCCAGCTCAGCGGGAAATTCTAGTTCTACTACTTCAATTCCCGTACTTATAACCGATGTGATGAGATCTTCTCGTTCCTTATTTAGGATTTCAATATCTGGGATAGCTCCTTCTATCATTGCAGGGTTGTCTTCATACTTGGGTATACCATTTGCCCACCAACCAGATTTAGGTAATTTGGATAAAACTATTTTCATTTATTTCGCTGCAATGACTTCTATCATTAATGGGCACCAAAGAGTAGCATATTCTAAAGTTTCTAAATTCTTAAGATCTTCAAATGCAAGGTTTACATCCTCATTCGTTAGTAAACCCATTTCGATTAATCGAGGAAAGTAGCTTTTGTAGAAAGTTTTTGGCC
Organism: Fidelibacterota bacterium; assembly: GCA_038281125.1. Classification (GTDB taxonomy): domain Bacteria; phylum Fidelibacterota; class Marinisomatia; order Marinisomatales; family UBA1611; genus NZWG01. Next base: position 5,378 of record JAYNUL010000032.1, read on the forward strand.
ACTCCCAAATTTCCGTATTAGGTGTTGCAAGTTTTGGCATAAGTCGATGGTTAACAATTCCCATTCCTAGTTCATGGAACCATCCATGAAGATATTTGCCAACATCAATTTCGGAATCAGAATCTTTGAAACTTTTTAAGGCGATGCCAATTGCTTTTTTTAATGCAGGTTTTTCCGGCTGAGTTCGGTGACTAGTCCAGAAATAATATTCGTGAATCACCATTTTCCCACCAGGTTTTAGGAAATGTTTTAGTTTATTTAAAATCTCTTTTGGGTTTGGTATCCATGCCAGTGCCCATCTGCAATATATTCCGTCCAACGA
>JAYNUL010000032.1:5799-10983 GCA_038281125.1 Fidelibacterota bacterium
CGTTTCAGACCTCCACACATTATGCTGAGTTTGCAATCTTTTTAATTCTTCTTCATCTGTTCCAAGTATATATGGCTCTTGATCTTTCATTATTATTGATGCAACTATTTATAATCTAGGTCTAATGCTACGCGAACCACCCCTGGTTCAAAGTAAATCAAAGATTTTTTTATGTTAAGATCAATTCGTATCCTACCTTTGAGGGTTTTTAATTTCATTGTTTGAACTTTAGGTCTTGGTCCTTGGAATTTTAAACCTTTTTGATACAGTTCGCCTAAATCTAGCTTGCCATAAGTTTCATTTTTTCTTTCCATTTTTATGACTGGTTCTTCAATCATTAGATTAATGATGTTGTCATCATAGTTGTACTCAACATACATATTTTTACTGATGGTTTTTTTAATATTTGTTTTATCTTTTTTATAATAGACAGATGCAACAAATTCTGCTGAGCCCTCTTCGAACTTTACTTTTGGGTCCTTAATCGTCCATAGGGCTTTGTTCCCACTCTTTCCCTTTGGGATCTGATGATCACCTATTAACCTAAGATAATCATTTACCAGTTCCTCAGATATTGACACAGATATTTCTCCAGAAAAAAGAGATGATGTCAATAGAGGAAAAATGAAAAATAATCTATTGATCATGATAGCTCCATTTCATTTAAAAAATTCTTTATGTGACCTTGTATATCGGTTCTAGCTTGTCTAAAATTAGTCAGATGCTCTTCATTTTCATCCCATCCTTCGGAGGGGTCATCAATACTCCAATGAATCTCCATGGTTTTTTTGGGGAAAATAGGGCAAGCTAGCTTTGCATTATCACAAACTGTAATAACAATATCAATACCAGTATTTAAATATTCAACAACCGAGTTTGATGTATGATTTGATATGTCAATATTAATTTCCCTCATCACAGAAATCGCATTCGGATGAACACGACTTGGGTGGCTACCTGCGCTATAAACTTCAAAATACTTAGCTGCCATTTTATTAAGTAAGCCTTCCGCAATTTGGGAGCGACAACTATTTCCCGTACAGACAAAAAGCACTTTTTGTTTACTTACCATAATCTATGATTGCAAATTTCGTGCGTTCAATTTAGTAGTATAAAAAATGTTAGATAAACAAAAAACAAAACCTTCATTTATTGGACTTGCTGGCAATATAGGTGTAGGTAAGACAACATTTGCAAAATTATTATCTGAGAAATTAAACTGGATACCCTTCTTTGAATCAGTCTCTGACAATCCATATTTAAGTGATTTTTATAGTGATATGAAGAGGTGGAGTTTTAATCTTCAGATATTTTTTCTTCATAAACGTTTTGAAATGCATCAAAAGATGTCAGCTTCCTTAACGAGTGTCATCCAAGATAGGACCATCTATGAAGATTTAGAGATCTTTGCAAGGAACCTATATCAACTTGGGAAACTTTCTCAGCGTGACTGGGATAACTATTGTGGTCTCTTTAAAGTAATGGAATCTTATCTTGAAAGACCAGATTTAATCATTTATCTTAAAGCAAATACTGATACGCTACTTAGAAGAATAAAAAAAAGAGATCGTAACTATGAAAATTCAATTGATCCAGAATATATACATACTTTAAATATTTCATATGATCGTTGGATTGAATCAATATCTGATCAACCTGTGATGACAATTGAAACCGATTATTTTAACATTTTTGAAGATGCTAAAGCGTTTAATGATATTCAAAAAGACATTCTCAAAAGGTTATAGGGTAAATATTTCCTAAATTTTACTATGCCTGATTCTTCTGAAAAGATTAAAACCTATCATTACAATAATCCAATGGAGACTTTTCCTGGGCTTTCAATTGACGATTTAAATAGATATCTCCCTGCAATACAGACATCGGAAGATATTTCTATGGAGAGCGAAAATGAACTACGCGATGGAGTTTTCTTGTCTAAGTGCTTGGATGGTATGAGCAAATTGCCAACTGAGTCACTCGATCTAATTATATCAGCTCCACCTAAAGAAAGCTGGGATGGGATTGAGAGAAATGGAAACACCCTTCAAGAGTATTACCAATGGAATCAAGATTGGATTCAAGAATCTTATCGGTTGCTCAAAAAGTCAGGTGCAATTTATATTATGTGTCCGTGGCAATATTCAGGAATGTATCAAGGCTTGCTCTCAAACGCTTTTCAGATTCAAACAAGGATTACGTGGAGAGATCAAAAAAAAGCTAGTCATAATAAAACCTGGGCAAACGAAACTTCTGATATATGGTTTGCTACAAAAACCGATGAGTTTCTTTTTAAACAACATCCAATAGGTGTAAATACTATAGAGGTTCCTGATTCAAACAATGGAGAGTCAAATTTATGGATAGACATACCGTTGAATAAAAACGATGGGGGACGTTTCCCGCAAGAATTACTATTTAAAATACTAGATGCAAGTAGCTTTAAACTAAATTGGGTTTTGGATCCATTTATGGGGTTTGGAGATATTGGGGTTGCATGTAAAAATAATGGTAGAAGATTTATAGGCTTTGAAACCAATAAAGATTATTTGCTCTTAGCAATGAAAAGGATTGATAATAGTTAAATGGATTACATGGAAACAATTAAAGTTGATATGTATGCAGCCATGAAATCAGGCGATAAAGACAAGGCTGGTACTCTTAGAATATTGTTTGCTAAACTAAAAGACAAACAAATAAATACCCGTAAAGACCTCACTGAGAAAGAATGCATTTCTGTAATTAAGACCTTAATTAAACAAAGGAAAGAATCAATCGAAATGTATGAGAAAGCTGGAAGGGAAGGTCTTGCGGTAAAAGAAAAGTTAGAGTTTGATATATTAAATACCTACCTACCTGCAATGATGAATGAAGGAGAAATTCGTCAATTAGTACAGTCCGTGATTATTGAAACCAATGCAAAAGCTCTTTCAGACATAGGCAAGGTTATGCCAATCATAATGCAGAAAGGTGGCAGCAAAATTGATGGTAAAGTAGCTAACCAAATTTTAAGAGAATTATTGGAATAAATGACCTGGTTTTTAGATGGGTTTGCAATCTTATTTATCCTTTTTCTAGGTTATAATGGATTTAATAGAGGATTAATTGAAGAATTAGGAAGATTAATTGGGCTTATAATCGCGATTCTAATTTCCATGTCCAATACAAAGTCTGTTTCAGATAAAATAATTGGGATAGTGGGCCTTGATGACTGGATAATTAAAATTTTAACCTTTTCCCTACTTTTTATCGCCACCATAACTCTTACAAGGTTGCTGACAAAAATGCTAAACATTGCAATAATATCGAAAAATAATCAAATGATGAACCAGTCATTAGGTTTTACTTTTGGTGCATTTAAGGGTTTTTTCATTATCATGACAATTCTTTGGTTTATTGCATTGCTTCCAAAGCAAGAATGGACTTCCTTCATGGGTAAAAAATCTAATATTTCAAAAATTAGCAACCAATTCAGAATTTCTATAGTTTCGTTTTTCAACTGGGATGATCCAGTCGAACTGAGTGAGTCATACATTAAACAGTTGACGCAACCATAATGTCGCAAATACCTCAAGACATAATAGAAAGAGTTCGAGATAGCGCGGACATAGTTGATGTAGTTTCAAAATATGTAGATCTCAAGCAGCGTGGCCCAAATTACTTTGGGCTCTGTCCATTTCATAACGAGAAGACTCCTTCATTTAGTGTTTCTCCAACAAAACAGATATATTATTGCTTTGGATGCAATGCTGGGGGCAATGTGTACTCATTTTTAATGGACTATCAAAAAATCCCATTCCCTGATGCTGTAAAAGTATTAGCTGAGCAATACAATATTCCAATTGAATTAAACAGATCAGAAGGTAATTCTGAATTATACTCATCTTTATATAAATTGCATGAAATTGCGATGGATCTTTACCAGGAAAACCTATTTTCAAATGTGGGTGAAAACCCATTAACATATTTAAGAGAAAGAGGTTTTGGATTAGATACAATCAAACAATTCAAAATAGGTTATGCATTAGATAGTTGGGATCAACTTGTAAAAGTATGTAAAGGCAAGGGTTTCACAAGGTCACAGATAATTCAATCCGGTTTATTCTCTAAATCAGATAAAGGGATATTTGATCGTTTTCGATCAAGGATCATGTTCCCAATTTTTCACCCTTCAGGTAATCCTATTGGATTTGGAGGCAGGATATTTGGCAAAGAAGATCCAGCTAAATATCTAAATTCACCAGAATCTCCACTTTATAAAAAGAGTAATGTTTTTTACGGTTTACAAGCTACTCGTGACGCAATTAGAAAAGAAGGTTATGTGGTCTTAGTAGAAGGCTATATGGATTTTTTAAAACTCTATCAGTCTTCCATTTACCCAGTGGTTTCAGTCTCGGGGACTGCTTTTACATCAAAGCATGCTTCTTCCATTTCTAAAATAACTAAAAAAGTTATTTTGCTATATGATGGAGATGATGCTGGTGGTAATGCAGCTATTAGAGCAGGATGGGTTTTGCTAAAATCTGGTATCGTTCCGACTATTGTAAGGCCACCAAATGGCTTGGATCCTGATGATTGGATAGATCAATCGAGCAAAGCAAAGGTTTTGTCTGCTATTAAATCGCCAAAAGAGTATATTGATTTTCATATTGAATTGTATAATGGTAATGCATTAAAAGGGTCCGATAGACAGCAGTATATCATTAATCTTTCAAAAGAGATTAAAGGTATTGAAGATGGCGTTATAAGAAATGATTTAATAAAAATGATATCAGAAAAGTTATCTATTGACGAACATGATTTTATAAAATCAGTTAATACACAAAGAGTTAACCCTGAAACCAACTATAAAGATGAAATTAATAATGAAGAAAAATTTACATTTTCAAGCAAAATTGAAAAAGCACAAGTAGAATTAATTCAACTTTTAATTAGTAATGACCATGCAATAAAGAGACATATTGTTGACCGGGTCAACCTTGATCTTTTTTCAAACCCATTACTAAAAAAGTTAGCAAAAATACTAATTGATGAGAATTTGGATGTGGAATCATCTTCAATTATCGAGTATTTTCAGGATAAGAATGAAAGAGATTCTATTGCACAGATTCTTTTTACAAAAGATCAGGAAAGTTCATCTGAAGAAATTGTATATGATTGCATAAAAATCTTAAAATCAGAACC
>JAYNUL010000032.1:11083-12982 GCA_038281125.1 Fidelibacterota bacterium
TGGGTAGGTCAAGAGAACTGGTTTTATGTTACTCTCAATGGTACGTACCTAAGTCCATCTGCAGTTGAGTATATCGAATTTGAGGCACCACTCATTGATATCGAGATTACAGAAAATATTCAATCAGTTCAGTTAGGGTATCTCTTTGAAAAACCTATAGAAGATTTTGAAATATTTCACTCGGCTGCTAGCCGAGTTATTCTCATTCAAGTTTGGGAATCATTAAATGATAGTTTAAGATCAGAGGTTAAAATATCTGAAGGCAGTAACAAAAACAGGGTCTTTTCTCTTCCAAAAAAAGAAGCAAAAGGTTCCCCATTTTATGACTCTTTCGTATATGCTAGGGATAAATATGGTCCAGAGAAATATTTCGTGTGGTATAGCAACTGGTATTCTACGGAAGATGACTCAACTAATTTTGAGGGCAGCAAGTCAAATAATGAAGAATTGACCAAGTTAAATGACAAGGAAAAAATCCAAGAATCAATTGCTAAAAAAGATCCAAAACCTCTTGTTGTAATTAGAAAACAAAAGACAGAAATAAGTGGCCCACCTCCACCTAAAAAAAGGTTTTTAGCCAAAGAGGCAATTGACATATCATTCATACTTGATGAAGGCATGTTAAAGCCAGGAGTAAGTAGCCCTAGAAGCGTTAAAGCTCTCCAAGAAGCTCTCCTAGCCTTAGGTTATGATTTAGGTAAAGGAGGTGTATATAATGACGGAGTTGATGGAGACTTTGGACCAAACACAGAAGATGCTGTTATTCAATTTCAACTTGATAGAGGTTTTAATGCAGCAAATATTGATGGTATTGTAGGGGAAGGAACACTCAGAGAGTTGACACGCGCTTTATCTGGGGAAAAGCCAATGGTCGCCTCGATAGAAATTGATAATAAACTAGTTAAAGAACAAAGGTTTGGAAGTGTAATACAGCAGGCTCGTGAAACTGCAAAAGAATTATTAAATCAACCTCCTGCAACGACTCAGGTAAAACGAGAGACTCGTAAACTTTCAAATAGTAATGAAGTCAATCTACTTCCCGTAGATCTATCTAATCGAAAAACGTTTTTAAAAATCTCATGCAATCTTGAAGGCGCAGACGTGTTCGTTGACGGATCCTTGATAGGTAAAACTCCGATTCCTAAAAAGTTACCTGTATCAGCTGGTTGGCATAGAGTTCGAGTTGTGGATCCTAGCTCTGTTCGTCCTCAGTTTGCCATGAGTATCCCTGATTATCAGGATATTTATGTTCCTCAAGGACGAACTCAAAAGATTAGAATTAATCTAGCAATTGCAGAAGAAGAAACTGATTAAGAAAGTCAGAGGCTCTTTTATAAAGAGTCAATTTCTGGGAATTTTCTTCTGGCTTGTTTTTAGCCCAGTATTTATCGCTCAAGATATTCCTATGATTTTGTCCTCTAAAACAGAAGCTACTGAAACGGGATTAAGAATTGAATTTCAGTTTTCAAGTCATGTTGAAAGAGCAGATGTTTCAAGCTGGATCGAACAAAAAAACTGGTTTATTTTAAACTTTTATAATTTAATTAGGCCCTCCCCAAATTTCTTTCAAAATCTATCTTCATATCCCATTCAAGACATTCAACAAAATTGGTCTCAAAACTCACTTCAGCTTTCAATTCAAATTAGTCGAAGCATTGGAATGTTTGACGTTATTTTAGATGACAAAAATAGCACCGTTATAATCGTCCTAACATTTCAAGATTATGTAGAAGAAAAAGAATTAAACCCATCCTATGTATTCCCAAATCCTAAAGATGCACAAAAGAAGGCACATCCGACATCATGGAAAGATGCAAGAGAACGAACAACTCTAGAGATATTGTGCGATACAAAAGGATTACCAATATATGTTGACGGGCACCTTGTTGGTTATTCTCC
>JAYNUL010000033.1:0-12678 GCA_038281125.1 Fidelibacterota bacterium
TCATTGAGAGCAATGGATTTCGTACTGCTGGCAAAATGATTATGGACAGGGGTGATGGAAATAAAACAGTAATGCAAATTACTTCTTTTAAGCCTGAAATGGGTCTTAATGAAGAAATATTTTCAAAATCTTTCTTGGTTAAAATCTGATTAGGTTAATAACGAAAAATAGAACAAGCTGCAGACAGGCCAGCTCCCGTACCAATTAACATCACCAAATCATTCCTCTTAATTTGGTCATCTTTTATTGCCATGACCAGTGTCATAGGAACAGAGGCTGCCACACAGTTTCCGAACCTTGAGACAGTTTCTAGTACCTTTTCCTTTTTAAATCCTCCAACTGTCGAATAAGCTTCAACCGCTTTTTTAGATGCTTGATGAGGTACCACCCAATCGATAGATTGTCTTTTGAGTCCTGTCTCTTTCAAAGTTTTTAAAAGCATTCTATAAACTTCTTTTCGTGCTATCTTGTAAACAGCTGGTCCATCCATTGAAAAAAGATTATCGTTTCTACTGGTATTAGGATCTAGGGGGTGTTTTCTTGTGCCCCCTCCGCGAACTTCAGTAAGCTCTGTTCCGCTCGGCCAGGTGTTCATAGTGTGATACAAAAATTGACTAGAATCCTTTGTATCTGATGGTTCTACTAACACTGCTGCTGCACCATCCCCAAGTAGACAGGCACTCTCGGGCTCTTTAAAATTTCTTCCAACTGTACCTCTATCGGAGGAAATAATTAAAATACGTTTGTAAGACTTTGAGTGTATTAGACTGCTTGCTGTATGTAATGCAGCAATGAAAGACAGGCATGTGCAATGGATGCTGAATGATGGTATTCCATCAAACCCCATCTCTTTTTGAAAAAAAGTTGATGTGTCAGGTATGGTTTGCTTTGGGACGCCTGAAGCATTAATGATTAAGTCAGGGGGTGGCCCATTGTTCAATGCTTCTTTTCCTGCGATTGCACCCATCTTGTCAACATCAATATCCGACACTCTCCTTTCAAAGACACCAGCTTTTTGATGTATCCAATCAACAGGCTTATTAATCTTTGTAACAAGCTCTTCTGAAGTTTCTTTTCTTGGAGGAAGATAGATTCCAGTGCCACTTATTTTTATATCGAACATTACTTGGTACTAAAAGAAATATTTTAATTCGAACCTAAGGTGAGAGAAATCCTCCATTTTATTAAATGGATAACTTGCACCTTCTGGGTGACCTGAATCTCCATTAATCTTTGTAATCGCAATAGTGCCATCAAGATCTTGGTCTATTGAATAGGTCATCTTCAGCTCAAGCAATACTCCACTTGAAGAGTGATTTCTTTCTAACCTATTAGGGTCGGACTCTTTCTTTTTAATAGTAGAAGCATCAACCATTGAGGTTAAAGAAAATTTTAATTGCTCATTGAAGATGCTTTTGTTTAGAGTCAAAAAAAGTGCTCTATCTGTCAGAATTGCAAGCGGTACTCCCATTCCTGGGGTAAAGAAATTAGAAGGCTCCATCTCTTCTGGATCGATTTCTAGATTTGGGATATCAATTTCTTGGTCAACCGGGAGACTATCAGATGAATAGGTAAGGGTATCATGTGTAAAATATTGTGCAGTTAAATTAATTCCAAATGGCAACTCTGTTTCCAATTGAAATGTTGACTGGAAGTATGTTGCCTTTTCTATGAGTGGGTATGTGAAATGTAATGAGTCATAGTAGACTGGGTTAAATGAACTGGGGCGCTCAATGGATTTATTCTTATCCATGGTAGAGAAATAACCAAGGTCCCCTCTCAATATAAACCAATCATTTAATAAGACTCCACCTAGTCCAAAAACATCTGTTTTTCTGTATCCATAAACAACATCCACATTAGGGAATGAAATATCACTTCCATGTCCATAAACATTTACCCCAGTAAGGTTGAATGTTCTATCATACCCTGAAAAATAGGAGGCAGAGATGTCCCCATATCCTGTTGAAAAAGTACCCTGTATTCCTCCTTCATATGGCAAACCTTGAATTGGAAAAATTTCAGACGCTTGAGGATATACAGGCAACTCTATTGGGAAGTCATCATTTCCTAGCGGAATACGATTTGTAGCATGGATAGGAGAGAATACGGTATTGAATTTTAGGTCACCTATGTCATAATCAACCGCTAACGAAAGAGTCGCCATTTTCCTTTCAATTCCTCCAAAAAATAAATAGTAATAATCAAGACTGCTGGGATTATCAACTGGACTGTTTTCATCAACGCTTCCCCAGGTGTGTATTTGTTTCCCAATACGAAATTCAAATTGGTCATAAAACTTAGTAAGGTACAATTCTCTTATGTCAAAAATAAAATCTTGGGGATCGCTTGAGCCAAGAAAATAGGCGTCATCCCTGACATGATATTCAATTGAGAAATTTCCATTTAATAACATGTTATTACTTCTTCTTTCCATTTTTAATGCAGCCATTCTGTAAGGAATATCAATTAAGGACTTGTCAGACAGTCTGGATATGTAGGAATAATCAACATATCCGGAGATCAGGGTATTTAAATTTTCTGGGATGGCATTAGCTAACAAAATAAAAAAAGAAAAAACACCGTATTTAAACGTATGAGAATTGATTATCATTTTAACAGCAATGTCTTTTCGATTTTGATATCTAGGCCATCGTAAAACTTAATGAAGTATACGCCTGAGGGATTATCTTGTGCATTCCATGAGATTTGATAAGAACCCCTTAAAAAGATCTTGTTGTTCGCAATAATATCAATTTCTCTTCCTAATCCATCGTAGACTAAAATATCCATCCTCCTATCATGTGGTATTTCCATTTGGAAATTTACCATTGGGTTAAAAGGGTTAGGGTATGGTGCTGATATTGAATACTGATAGGGTAGTGTGTGATCCCTATTTTTTGTACTGATCGCATCACAATTTTGAGGAGAATAAACTGGAAATGAATAATAAAATTGATCCAGACTGAGTTCAAAGTTTTCGCTCTGATAAACGCAATCAGGTATTTCATTACACAAATTATTTGCTCCAATTGCAAAGTATGGATATCCACCGTTATCATTATCACTCCAGTTTAACTGCATGTCACAAAAGCAATCTGGTAAAGAATCTAGCTCATTATTAAACAACCAAAGATAAGATAGATTTTCAAGGCCACATATTGAACCAGGTATGTAGTTTATTTTATTATATCCAAGGTCAAGAAAGTATAGGTTAGATAGATTGCCTAAACTATCCCCGATGTAATTGATAATGTTATTGTTTATATAAAGTGAAAATAAATTGCTCATTCTGTAGAAAGACCCAGGAAGCTCGGAAATCCTGTTCCACTCTAAATATAGAGATGCGAGATCATCTAAATCACCCATATTTTCAGGCAAGAAGTAGATGGTATCATTCACGCCTGTGTTATTTCCATAGTTTCCAGCAACTAGGAACCTTAGTCTTCCATTGAACCAGGTCTGAGTCCCCAATTCAAGTGGGGTTTGATAATCGAGATCGTTTTTAATTACAATACTATCTAGTACATTAATATCTTTTGTCAGGAAGCATGAGTCGCCAACTAGTATTGTTACATTACTAGGAAGTTCCTGGTAGTAAGTGAAAGCACTATCACATTGAGCAACTATTCTATTAAAATACAAAGCTAAAATCAAGATGAGTAGATATTTCATATCATTTAATTAGAACGACCTTTTGTGTCTTGAGCTCATTCCGACCTTTTATTTGAATAAAGTAGACTCCTGAAGGGTGATTGCTTGCATTCCAGTGTATTGAATGTTGTCCCTTTGTAAGTTTCCTTGTAATTAATGTCTCAACGAAGTTCCCGTTGACTCCGTATACTTTTAGATCAATCTTTTGGGAAAAATCTAGACTAAACTTAATTGTTGTAGATGGGTTAAATGGATTTGGATATGGTTTGTCGATATAAAAGGAAAACGGTTGATTTTTTTCAGTCTTACTTAGCGGTGTGGTAAAACCATTAAAGGATAAGGTCCTAGATTTGTTTGGGTGATCATTTGGTGTTACGTTTAAGTGGATTGGGTTACCCTGATCAGTGGATAAAACATTGCCGCTGAATGATATAATTTCTCTATCACCTGGATGTAGATCAAGTTGCATGTTTTGGGAATCAAACCAGTTCGCTTCATCATTAATATTTAGAGTAAGAGAAATTGGATATTGACCAACATTTACAATATTATAGGATATATTTGAAGAACCACTAGGAAGATAAACACCAACATCTCCATCGTATTCTTTGTAGCCTTCAATCATAATACTATAGGCACATGGGAAAATACCCGGTATGCGGTTTGCTCTATAAACAGCACCATCTGGAAGACTTAAATTATATAATCCTTCCCAGATGGTATTACCATCAGCAGAAACTTCTAAAGAACGGCCGCCGCCTCCGACTGTTGTTAAAAGTACATTCCCATTATCAAGCTTTTGTGCATTCCCAGATGCAAAGCCAAAAAGTTCTGGTGCAAGCTCATGAGACCAGACAATTGATGCCTGTTCATTATTTATTCCAATTTCAATGGCTCTAGAAATAGGGTGTTCTGTTCCTCTAAACTCTGGTGCAAGATTTCCATTATCAAAGGTGATTAGGTTACCATTACCTAACTTTTGTAGGCTGTGTTGGAAGCTAAAACCTAAATCATTACCTAGAGTCACATCTCCTGAGGGCATTTCTCTTCCTAGGTTCCAGATGATTTCTCCAGATGGGTAGTCTATTTTAGTTATTCTTGATAAATGCCTTGTAGAAATGTATAAACAACTTTCTTCCTCATCAAAGATCACTGCATTAACATGAGTCCAATCATAGTGGAGACTGATATATGCTTCTGTCCATGTTCCACCAAGATGGTCATAGTCAGACATGTTGTAGTGGTCAAAAACACTCCAAGACCATACTATTTCTTTTGTCTCTTTATCCCACTCTACAAGTTTATCACCTACCCATGGAAATTCAACGGTCATTCCATCTGCTTGAAACCCTAAACCCTGGAACAATGGGGTCCACCCTCCGACTGGGATTACACCTAAAGAGCTTGTTTCAACAATACCCAGATAATTTCCATTAGGTAGTTTGATGAGGTCATGATGAAGAAAGTCATTATTAGGTTCTGACCAGATAATTTGATCATCAAAGGTTCTTTCAGATCCTGGAAGGTTATTTTGAGTTCCCGGAGCTAATTCACACCCCAAAATATTTCCATTTCCCCCCATGCTGTAGTAAACAAAACTATTATCACCTGAATTCCAAATTTCTCGACCACTTTTATCAATCGCCGCTGAGAAGTAATTGAAAAAAGCACCAAAAACAGTAAGTCCATTTGCATATAGATCTTCATCTATTGAACTTATTGTTGGATCTGAAAGAGGTACTCCTGTTGTAAATGATAGCGTATCTAACCATTCACCAGGACCTTCATTTTCATAATCACTAGCACGTACCCTCCAATAGTATGTGTTATCCCATTCTATCATATCTTTCTCAATGTGTACTAAGTCCTCAGTAAAAACCTGGGTCATTCCATCAGAAAATTCTAGATCTTTAGCAAATTGTAGATCATATCCAATAGTTTCCGGAATTTGCTCCCACTCAAACAAAACGTGAATGTGGTTAAGGTATGCATTATCTAATGGTGTAATGAGTTGTGCGTATGAAGATGAAAAAAGGATTGTAAGGAGAAAGTATCTCATAATCAAATTGATAGTGCCTTATCTAGCCACGTTAACACTTCTGTACCTTGGGTGATCCAGGCTTTATTTAACCCAAAGTCTGGAAAGCTCCCTAAGAGTTCTCCGTGCCACGCATAGGTTACCATTGTTTTGTTGTTAGGTAAACCTTTTAAAATCCAGATACCCGCTGCATTATCTAGTCTCACTACTCCAGGTTTTAAAATACCTTCTGGATGATCAACAGCATAAAAGGAAAATTTCCATAAGTTTTCATCCCTTTCTGAGGAATATTTGATGACATAATCACGACCTGAAAACGGGAATGGCATATCAAGCATCACGTGGACAATATTGCTATCAAGTCTCTTTGTTTCTGTAACACGTTTGAAAACAATTGGATATTGATCTATATCCTTAATGATATCTGCAATTTCATTCAAGTTGTGTTCAATTAACTTTTCTGCTCTGCTAATCGGATAACCTTTGAAACTCAGCCAGTCCACCTTAACTGGTTCTTCCTGGAGTATGACCCAATCATTTAACTGGTTGATACTTTTTAAATCTAAACCAAAACTAAAAGACAGGGGTATTATTAGAGAAAATATGAATCTCATATCTTAAGATAGAAAGGTTTGGTAAATCTCTTTGCAATCATTTTTTATTTGATTTTCGCTCAGACCAAATTTTTCAAGGTCATACTTGTGACCGCTTTGGTATTTTCTTTGTTTTTCCGCAGTACGTTGAATATCTTTTAATAATTGATCATTTCTTTGAATATTTAAGAAATCAATTATATCATCCATCAAGGATTCGAAATTATTCATCATAAAATCAAAACGAATAATCATCACTTTTTCTTTATCTATTTTATTGTTAACCCAATCTTGATGAAATCTCTTGAGTAACTCAACAAGAGCTAAGTATAGTCTATTAATGAACTTTTTTTTGGTATCACTCTCTAAGGACCAAAAATCAAACTTTTTATCAAGCACTCCTGTTACAAGGCTTAGCCCTGAAGGAATCACACTCAATGGGTCGCGTATCATATAAAGTACTTTCGCATCCTCATAATGCTTTTGAAAGGAAGGAAGGTTACTGCTGAGGCTGAACAATTTTCCAATGTAACGATTGCTCTTGTTTGAAATGAGATTTCGTTTCCAGGTAGACTCAAACCATTCAAAGTCTCTTTTGGAAGTATCTCTAATTTTTGGATCAACCCAGTGAAAAAGATCATCATCATCAAATGTTAAAAAAAATCCATAGAGAAAAAATCCATCCAGGTATCTAAATAGAAGAGAAACGTCGTCAGTTTCAACAGAGGTTAGGCTTGTCTTATGAGCTTCTGTGGAATGATGTCGGGCAGGGCTAATCTTTTCCATCAATGGTAGAAATGGTTTTACCAGTTTCTGAATAAGAATAGAGGGATAAAGAGTCTGCCAGAGTTGCGATCCAGATCCAACTTGTAGTTTAATCAAAAATCGATGTAAAAAGGTCGTTCCAGATCTTGGGTTGCCAACAATGATAATAGGATTATTCAGTGGTTTTCGAATAGACCAGAAAAATAAATGATCGAGTACTTGCCCCGCGACAACAATTATTCTAAGACAAAACAATAATATTCCAGTAAGTATGGGGCTAAGCCACATATTAAAATTTTTTCCGATGATTAGGTATACTTTAAATATTCGTTTAAGCATCATTATATGTTTATACGTATTACTATTATAAATAACTTATGCGATTATACGAATAAAATATTTAACTATAAGATACATTAGGGAAAGTATGGTTAATTCTTGTGTAATAGTAAAAAGTACTACTTTATGAAATATCTATTTGCCAGTTATCTTTTTATTACTCCAACAATTTTTGGACAAGTATTTGACGGAATGACCTTATTTTCACCTGCAGGTGGAGGAGGTGGAGGAGGAAACTTTTCATCTTTCCTTATCGACAACGATCTAAATCCAATAAACACCTGGGATCATCCAAGAGGTGCTGCAAGCATGCCATATTTGTTACCTGACGGTACCTTGATTTACCCATATAGAGTAACCAACCCCACCATGAATTCTGGTGGAGTTGGTGGTGGAATATCAAAATATTCATGGGATGGTGAATTGTTATGGAATTATGAGTTAGCAAATGAAACTTATCAACATCACCATGATGTTGAGCCCCTTCCAAATGGAAACATTCTGGTCATTGTATGGGAGCGTAAATCAGCAGAAGAAGCTTATGCAGTTGGTAGGCAGTCCATTGATAACTCTCTTAATGTAATATGGTCGGAAGCAATACTTGAGCTCGAGCCTGTAGGCACTAATGATGTAAATATTGTTTGGGAGTGGCATCTTTGGGATCACCTTATTCAAGACGTTGATCCTCAGTTACCCAACTACGGTATTATAAGCGAGAATCCTCAATTACAAGATATAAATTATGGAAATGCAGGTAGCGATGGGGGACCCGGTGGAGCAAACGGGGACTGGAAACACTTTAATGCTATAGCTTACAATGCGGATTTGGATCAGATTGCTCTTTCATCTCGTTTCCACGATGAAATATATATAATTGACCACAGCACTACTACTGAGGAAGCGGCTGGGCATACAGGCGGAAACTCTGGAATGGGAGGAGACTTTTTATATCGCTGGGGTAATCCACAAGGTTATGATCGCGGGAGTGACTTGGATCGCTTGTTAGATGATCAGCACAGTGTAAACTGGATACCAGAAGGATACCCTGGGGCAGGAAACCTGATCTTGTTTAATAATAACTATGGTTCAAACTCAGCTGTCTTTGAAATTGTAACTCCACTTAATGAAGACGGAACTTATTCAATCTCACCTGGCCAGCCTTATGGACCTATAGAACCTATTTGGATTCATACTGGCCCATTTCACACGGTAATGCAGGGGGGAGCATTTCGTCTTCCAAACGGTAATACTCTGATTACAGATTGTAATGATGCCACAATTTTTGAGGTAACCTATGATCATGAAATTGTCTGGTCCAATGATTTTAGTAGTGGAGCTGGCCCAAGTTTTATTGCCAGAGCACAAAAATATTCAATGGACTATCTTAGTGGTGTAGGTCCTGATTATGTTTACGGAGATGTAAACTTTGACGGCCTCGTTAATTTACAAGATGGCCTAATGGTATCTGACATGGCTAGTGGATTTGGTTACGCGCCCAATTCTCAGGCGGACTTCAATGACAATGGTGCAGTTAGCGTTGACGATGCGGTTCAGATAATGATATATATAATGGGCTTCTAACACCTGTATTGATTCTTTACTGTTTCATCTCTCCTTTTTGAATAATGTATAGAATCATGTCTATTTACACTATGTATCTAAGTTTTTTTAACTCTCTTCTTCCCACCTTTTAAATTGAATTTTTCTAAAATCAAAGAGCAAATCATACAGTGGACCACTCGTCAGGCAATTGGTCATTCGAAAAGAACAGTCGTTTTATCAGTTATTGCAACAATCTTGATGGGGTCTGGTATACGTTTTTTGGTTATGGATGATGACATGATGAAGATGTTGCCTAAGAACTTAGAGTCTAGGATATCTTGGGATGAGGTTCAAAATGAGTTTGGGAGTACTGAAATAATTTTTGTTGCTTTTGGCAGTAAAGATTCATCTGCATACAGTGCGCATGCACTAGATAATCTCTGGCAACTTTCAGAAAATCTTGAGTTACTTGAATCGGTTCGCGAAGTAACCAATATTAGTACCAGTACTAAAATTGAACAGTATGACGGATTTATGGAAATAGATGATTTACAGCCTTCAAAAAAACTTACAAGAAATGAGATTGATGAAATAAAGGTATATCTAAATAAGAACACCAAACTAAAAAGGCGTTTGATAAGCAAGAATGAAAACTATTTAGTAACTATGGTTCAGCCTGAATTTGGCTTTGGACTTGACAGATTTAGGAACGATGTTGTTCACGTTGCTGATTCATTATTAGCTGATTATGAAATACATTATGGAGGGACAGCTTATGTAACCGGTTCCGTGCCTCAGCTAATACGTGAGGACGTGCAGCTACTAATTAAGGCAGGCCTCATTATTATGCTAATCATGTTGCTTGTAAACCTCAGGAGCTTCAAAGCAGTAATAATGGTGTTCATTGTAATCATTCCATCACTGATAGCGATGATGGGTTTTATGGGATGGGCATATAAAATAACAGGTTCAAACTGTTTTTTATTTGCTTTGTTGAATACATCAATGCCAATCATCCTATTAACCATTGCTAATTCCGATGGTGTTCATGTCATTACAAAATTCTTCCGTGAATTTAGAAGATTAAAAAGTGTAGAAACCGCTATTGAGTACACAATGGAATCTCTTTTGATTCCAATATTTATGACTAGTATAACTACCATCGCTGCATTCTTAACTATGATTAGTTCACCCTTGGAGCCGTTGATTGGATACGGTATATGCATGTCAATTGGTATTGCATGGGCATGGATACTTAGTTCATTGACACTACCAGCAATGATTAACATTGTCTCTTGGAATCCAAAAAGCTTTTCAATAACCAAGCCTAGTATGTTTGAAAACCTAGCTTCTCTTTTCAGTACAATAGTCACGCGATTCCCAGTCCAAACTTTTTCTATCGGGGTAATTATGGTGTTTTTAGGAGGTATTGGAATACAAAGTATTAATGTTGATGTAAATGTTGCCAATTTTTTTAAGCCTGGTACCGAAATAAGAGACAGCATGGATTTTATGGACCGTGAAATGAGTGGTACTATGGACCTTCGAGTAAGAATAGAGGCAGATGTGAGAGACCCTCGTATACTAAATGGGATTGATTCTCTTCAGTCATTTATCCAACAGAATGAAAATATTTCTGTTACGTACTCAATTGCGGACGTTGTAAAGCAAATGCACCGAACTGTTATGGATGACAGCTTGAAGTACGAGTCTATTCCATCAACAAGAGAAAAAGTGAACAACTTGTTTACCATGTATTATATGTCTAGCGACCATGATGGATTATCATCCATGATTGATCAAGACCACAAAACGACTCTGATAACGTCACTTGGTTCAATCATGAGTACTGAGGATATTTTCTCACTTGTAGGGTCAATGACAACATATATAGATAAGCACCTTTTTGGTACTGAAAAAATTAATGTTACAGGAATGATTGTTGTCATACGCGATATGGTATTGATGGTGATAAGATCTGCACTATTAAGTATCGTGGTTTCAGTTTTATTAATTGGACTTATTACCTCCTTATTTTTTGGAAGGGTAATTTGGGGAGCTTTATCAATAATCCCATTGTTATCAGCTGTGATCTTAAATTTTGGTTTAATGGGTCACTTTGATATTGCATTAAATCACATTACAGCAATTCTTTCATCAATTATTATTGGTGTAGGTGTTGATTTTGCCATTCACTATATATCACAATTCCAAAAACTTTCCAATAATAAGAATGGAAAAGATAAAACCATGGAGGCAGTAAAAGATGTTGGATATCCAATTTTGTTGGATGCCGGATCCAATATGGGTTTTGGTGCATTGATATTTTCAGTCTTCTTGCCGGTACAGTATATAGGAGGACTCATGGTGTTTGCAATGATTTCTACCTCCCTAGGAACCCTTGTCCTATTAGCCTCAGGTACACAAATTTTATCAGATCGTTTTTCTAAGCTATAGACATAATATGAAGAATATCATACTCATGCTTTTTCCTATCTTAGTTTTTTCGCAGTCAGGGCGAGATATTGCAGAGATGATTGAAAATCGTCCCGCTCCTGATGACCTGATTAATCAAACGGTAATGATACTAACTAATTCAAAAGGCAAAACACGAACTCATAAGATGATATCAAAATCTAAGAATGGTAGTGAAAAGCAGATTATTTGGTTTATGGAGCCGAAGGATGACCGAGGTATTGCATTTTTGAAGATTGAGCACGAAGATAGGGATGATGAGATGCGAATGTGGTTACCTGCTTTTAAAAAAGTTAGACGGATATCCTCAAAGAAGAAAAGTGACTCTTTCATGGGCTCAGACCTCAGCTTCGAAGATCTATCTAATAGACGGCTAAACGGCAATGACTATAAACGCTTGGAGGATGCTAAGTGGTTGGGGAGAGATTGTTATGTATTAGAAACCGTTCCAAAAAAGGAGTCTAAATCCAATTATGTTAGACATGTATCATGGATAGATAAAAAGCACAAAAATATTTTAAAAGAACAATCATTTAATAAAAAAAACAAACTGGAAAAAGAAAAACACTTTAGCTATGAAACAAGAGGAGAATACCAGTTAATCAAAAAGGTAAAGGTTGAAAATTTACTTAAGAAGCATGCTACTGAAATCACATTCTCAGATATAGTTATTAATTCAGGAATAAGTGATAAGCTTTTTAATGATATAAGCCTACGAAGGCTACCCCTAGAATAATTAATTCCTTAATGGTTTTCCACTTTTTAACATATGTTTGATTCGGTCTTGGGTTAATTTTTCGCCCGCTAAGGATACAAATGCTTCCCTTTCAATATCTAGGATATACTGTTCGTCTACTTTCTTTGTTAGTCCAGCTTGATCTCCGCCGGTTAATACATATGCAAGCTTTTCACCAATTTTTACATCGTGGTCTGATATCTTGCCTTGTAGCCTAAATCCTTTGAGTGCTATTGTCATAGCTGTACGAGCACCTGTTCCAGGTAACTTTAAACCTCTGTTGTATGTTGGAGGAGAATATGAATCTAATAGTTCAAGAGCTTTACCCTTAGCTGCTTGGATTAAATGATCACGATTTAAAATAATAGTATCATCTTCTTTTAACAGTCCAAGATCTTTGGCTTCATGTGCGCTTGTTGAGACCTTTGCAAAGCCAATAGTTTCAAAAGCTTTTTGAATTTTTTGAAATGAAACAGTTGTCCCTTTA
Organism: Fidelibacterota bacterium; assembly: GCA_038281125.1. Taxonomy (GTDB): domain Bacteria; phylum Fidelibacterota; class Marinisomatia; order Marinisomatales; family UBA1611; genus NZWG01. The sequence continues at coordinate 12,630 of JAYNUL010000033.1, forward strand.
TCATCCTCCACTGCATTCAATATCATCCTAAGATTTCCTCCACCACCAG
>JAYNUL010000034.1:0-3725 GCA_038281125.1 Fidelibacterota bacterium
TTAAACTGTTATCAGATCCAATGATATATGAGTTCTCCGATATAGATTTACCATCAAGTAACAACCCAATAACCAGAGGCGCAGAAGCTGATTATTTTAGCCTATTTGAATTCTCTGCTAAATATGATCCTGTACCAACAATGCTTACACAAAACCATGTATCAATCGTGAAAGGGTTTATGGGCCAAACAACTGGATTTGATAAAGATAAGGTCAAAAATCATATTGTGATTATGGGTGAAGATCCATCTACAAATCAGGTTAAATATCTTCACGGTAACTTTGGCAAAGGAACATTTACCTTTTATGGAGGTCATGATCCTGAAGACTATCAACATTTCGTAGGCGACCCACCCACTGATTTATCTTTACATAGAAATTCCCCTGGATATCGATTGATTTTAAACAATATTCTTTTCCCAGCTGCCAGAAAGAAAGAAAGAAAAACATAAGAGTCAATATGTGGTTGCAAAGAGAAATAGTCCTAGATGCAAAGAAGCGAGGGTTTCACATTGTAACTAATGAGATTATTAGCAAGCTTTCTGAGATAAATGATATAAAAGTTGGTTTATTGAATTTATTTATCAAACATACGTCAGCTTCTTTAACAATAAATGAAAATGCTGATCCAAGCGTAAGAGTAGATTTTGAAAGTCACTTCAATCATACTGTCCCTGAAAACCAATACTTTTATCAACATACATATGAAGGAACAGATGATATGCCTGCCCATCTAAAAGCATCAATAATCGGATTTTCAATAGATGTACCCATCAGCAATGGATACTTAGCCTTAGGAAAGTGGCAGGGTATTTATTTATGTGAACATAGAGATAAAGGCTCATCTAGAAAAATTGTTGCAACGATGCAAGGTGAATAACTTAATAAGTGTAAACGGTTACAAGTTTTTAGAATTAAAAAGAGATAAATTAAATTTTGGTTGAAAATGTTATCTATTATGACGGAGAGTGTGGGCTATGTCATCTAGCAGTAAGATCCATATTAAGGGTTGATTCAAAAAGTAAATTTTATTTTTCTCCACTTTCTAACTTGGATAATAATTTGAAAAATATAGATAGTATCATTCTTAAAAAAGAGAATAAGGTTTTTTATGAAGGACAGGCAATTATTATGATCTTTGAAAATATTGATAATAATTGGAATTATTTGGCAAAAGTATTAAAACTGATTCCAATTAATGTTTTAGATACAGCTTATAGATGGGTGTCAAGAAATAGAGCTAAAGTTTCTGTAAAAAAAGTATCATCTTGTCCAATAGTTCCCAGCTCCTATCAGAAAAGATTTATCTTATAATAGGATTATCTTTACTTTCCTTGACTCTTTATTTGGTCCCATATTTCGTCCATCTCATCTAGTTTTGCCTCATCAATTGTTCTACCTCTTTTTACTAATTCTTTTTCAATGGCTTTAAATCTATTGATGAATTTCGAGTTAGCTCTTCTTAGCAAATCTTCTGAATCTAGTTTCAAATGCCTAGCAAGATTAACAACAGAAAAAAGAACATCGCCAATTTCCTCTTCTAAATCAGATATATCTTTAGACTTATAAGATTATTTAAGTTCATCAATATCTTCATCCAACTTATCCCAAACGCTGTTAATATTGTCCCAATCAAATCCAGCGTAGGAAGCTTTTTCCTGTAGCCTTTGTGCTCTAGTCAACGCTGGTAATGCTAATGGCACTCCGTCTAATCTAGATTCTCTCTTCTTTTCTTCATGTTTAATAGCCTCCCAATTTTTCTTTGCATGAGATGCCATATCTGTTTTCTCATTACCAAAAACATGGGGGTGGCGGTGAACTAATTTTTTATTAATATTGACTAAAGTATCAAATATAGTAAATCTTTCTTCTTCTTTTGATATTTGGGCTTGTAAGGCAACGTGAAGCATTATATCTCCCAATTCTTCTTTAAGATTATCCCAATTACTCTGATCAATACTTTCAATTACCTCGTATGTCTCTTCAAGAAAGTATGGTAACAATGACGCAGGAGTTTGTTCTTTATCCCAAGGGCAGCCATTAGGCCCTCTCAATTTTTCAACAATCTCAAGAAGCTTTATGAACTGTTCAGCTGATTTATCTATTTTCATTGATCTTTAAAAAGTCCTGCCCAGTCAATTACTTTTAGAATAGTATCTTCATTGTTAGTCATATTTTCCTTTTCTATTTGTGTTTTATCTTTTAGTCCGATAAGGTGTAAACATCCATGAATAATTAATCTTGAGACCTCTCTTGAATAAGGTTCATCAAAAATTCTAGCATTTTCTTTTGCACGTGGTAGGCTAATATAAACTTCTCCCTCAACAAATGGTGTATCGTATGCATTTAGACGAAATGCTATCACATCGGTATACTGATTTACTTTAAAATATTTTTGTTTTAAGCTTGATAAATATTCATCTGACACAAAAACTAATGAAATATCATAATCCAATATGTTTTTAAAGTTAAAAGTTTCCTTTACTATTTTTTCAGCCTGTGACGAGATTGGTGGATCTAGATTAAGATCATCGCCGTGCGAAACTTGTATCATGCCGATGGTTTTTGAGGGTCGTCTGGATATTCTACTCTAATATGGTAAATTCCTCTCAGAACTGGGAGCATCCCACTACTACCATCTACTGTTCCCTTGATTCTTTTTAATTCATCCAAGGTAAGAGGGCATTCACTTAGTTGTCCATCTTCAATTCTTTGTTGAATAATTTTATCAATCATTGCTTCTATTTTAAATATATCTGGATCTTTGATTGATCTTACAGCTGCTTCTACCGCTTCACAAATCATAAGAATACCTGTTTCTTTGGTATTGGGCTTTGGCCCTGGATATCTAAAAGCTGATTCATCTACTTTAGCACCTGTTTCTTCAGCTTCTTTAAGAGCCATACGATAGAAATATTCAACTCTTGTTGTTCCATGATGCATAGGTATAAAATCTGAAACAATTTTGGGCAAGCCATTTTCATGAGCTAGCCTTAAACCTTCATTTACATGTGCTCTTATTATGCGAGCGCTCATTGTATGAGTAATATTATCATGTCTGTTTTTCCCACCATATTGGTTTTCTATAAAGTATTCTGATTTTGCCATCTTGCCAATATCATGGTAATATGCACCAACCCGGCACAATAATGAATGTGCTCCTATTGCCTTTGCACATGCTTCAGCAAGATTCCCAACTACAATACTGTGATTGAATGTACCATTAGTTTCCCTTTGAGCCTCTTTTAGAAGTGGATTATCGTAATCAAGTAATTCAATAAGTGTGAGGTCGGTTGTGACCTCGAATATCATTTCAAAAACACCTATTAAACCATAGGTTAAGATCGGTGCAAGAATGCTGTTTAAGGCTAAAAACTGAATATCTCTAAACATTATTGACCAACTATTTTCCTTGAAAAGTCCAAGACCAACAATCACTAAAACACTTGCCCCAATAAGTGCAAACATCGTGGTGAAGAGTTGGCTTCGCTTTCTAAGCTCTCTAATATTATAAACTGCGATTGTTGCAGTAAATAAAGAGACAATGACTAAGTCAATATTTTGACCCATCATTATTCCCATAAAAATTGCTAGAGATGTTGTTGCCATAAATCCAATACGAGCGTCAAATAATATAGTTAAAGTCATAGCACCCATAGTTACTGGTATGAGATACTCCGACCAACCAGCCTGAATTACTACAATATTTGCAAGTGCTATTTGAA
>JAYNUL010000034.1:3825-7573 GCA_038281125.1 Fidelibacterota bacterium
TACCTTCTTTCATAAACCAGACGCTTTGATTCTTCTAGCCTCCAATTAGCTTGGCGCATTTCTTGTGCAGCAGAAAAAAATGAAGACAATGCAGAAGATTGCAGCTCTACTATCTTATCATCCCTATTGAAAACAGATGGGATTGATTTTCTACGCTCGTCTAGGTCTTTTTTTAATTTTTTATCTGACTTTAGTATTGGGAATGTGAATGGTGCAATTATGGGCTCTTGCGTAATGTCATTTAATTGAAATACATATTGTAATGATTTACCTTGCGGAAATAAAAAGGAGATTAAGATTATTAAGCAAGATATAATTACATATTGAGGCCAGTATTTATCTATTAGCAGATACTGATTTAGTGTGCTGTTCTTTTTCTTTTTTTTCACTATATCTGCACATCCTTTAGAATTTCTCTTGCTATAATCATGCGCTGTATTTCGCTAGTACCCTCACCTATTTCTAAAATTTTTGCATCTCTAAAATATCTCTCTACGTCGTAATCTTTTACATATCCATAACCACCATGAATCTGTATGGATTCCCTAGTAACTTCCATTGCAGTTTCGCTTGCAAATAGTTTTGCCATAGCTGCTTCTTTATTTATTGGCTTATCATGATCTTTTAACCATGCAACATGATAGACCAATAGCTTTGATGCCTCAATTTTTGTTGCCATATCCGATAACTTAAAACCTATAGATTGAAATTCGTGTATTGGTTTATTAAAAGCCATTCGTTCTTTAGAATACTCTAAAGCTCTTTCGTATGCTCCTAGAGCAGTACCTATTGACAGAGCACCTATCGATATTCGACCAGAGGCAAGTGTTTTCATAAATGCTTTAAATCCATTGCCAGGAGTACATAACATCGCGGTAGATGGAATTCTCATATCTTTAAAATAGATTTGCCTGGTGTCACTTGCTTTCCAACCCATTTTTTTTTCTTTCTTCCCAATCTCCAGCCCAGGAGTATTTGTTGGAATGATGAATGCACCTATACCAAGACTATTCTCATCCTCAATGACCTGTGCAGTAAAAGATAAAAAACCTGCTTCTCCAGCGTTTGTTATAAAGATTTTACCTCCGTTTACAATATACTCATCACCGCTCCTTATGGCCTTGGTTTTTGTTGACCCTGCGTCACTTCCAGCATCTGGTTCAGTAAGACCAAAAGCTCCTAGAGTGCTTCCTGATGCTAGCTGAGGTAGATAGCTTTTTTTTTGTTCTTCACTACCAAATAATAATAATGGCATTATGCCAAGAGAATTATGTGCGGCCATTGTTATTGCTACTGAAGCATCAGCTTTAGCTAACTCGATTATTGCTGTAGTGAATGCAGTCATATCAAGTTCGGATCCTCCATACTTTTCAGGAACCATTACACCCATAAGACCCAACTCTCCCATTTCAGTTACTAGTTCTTTTGGGAATATTTCTTTTGAGTCTAATTCACGTGCAACAGGCGCAATCTTGGTAATGGCGAAATCTTTAACCATTTCCTTTATCATTTTATGCTCTTCTTTGAAAAATAGGCTATTCATAATTAATTACTAATATATTGGTACACAATTTACAAATGAGGTGATGATTGTTATAATAATCTAAAGCACAGACTTTTTTGAATTGAGTCGGTCTATAAGCCGAGTTCTGTATCAAAGTAACCAAGGTCAATTTGATGATGGTCATTCATCTAGAATTCATGTTACCATAAATTTCAAGCAATCTACCCGCTCTTTAATCGATGCGAACAACATCTCAGAGCCTATTCGATCTTGCACCAGATGGGGTTTACAGATTCCATAAATCTCTTCATGGGATTGTGGTCTCTTACACCACTTTTTCACCCTTACCCGAAGGCGGTATATTTTCTGTTGCACTATCCATAACCTACAAATGCAGGCTTCACCCTGTTAGGGAGCATCTTGTTCTACGGTGCCCGGACTTTCCTCTATGGGGTCGAATCAACAAGCCCATAGCAACCATCCAACCGACTCAATTATAATTTAATTTACTACTTTTTCTTCATTATATAAAAATCGCCCACAAATATCACAACGGTGTATTCCTGTTTTTGCACGAACTTCTGTCAATGTTTGTGGAGGTATATGAGCACCGCACCCGCCACATCCTGATCCAACAATTGGTACCACGGCGAGGCCGTCTCTTGCATCCATCACTCTATTATAAACAGATATTATATTAATATCAATTTTATCTTTTCTTGCTTGTTTCTCTTTTTCAAGAATGGATTTTTCATCTGCTGACTCTGAAATTGCAGTTTCAAGCTTTTGCCTTCTTTCCGAAAGATCTTCTGATAACCCTGTTAGTTCAGATTCCATAGACTCCACATCCTTGACAAGCTTCTCTTTTTCATCTAATAATTCAATAGTTTCATTTTCAGAAGCTGATTTTCTCTCTTTTAGATGGTCTATCTCTTTCATTAATGCGTCATATTGCTTGTTGTTAGTTACAAGAAATAATTGATCTTTGAGACTATCCACTTTGCCATCTAACTGCGATATGTCAACTTCTCTTTTATGCAGCTCTACATCTAACTCTTTTAACCTATCTTTTTTTCTTTGAAGAGAAATTTTGATTGATTCTTCTTGTTGATTTAAACCCTCAACCTTAGAAGGGAGATCTCCCAAAAGATCATTTAAATCCCTTAGCTTTGTATCAATACCTTGCAATTCTACTAAATTTTCCATAGACATTATTTACCTTCTTACAAAAAAAATGCACCGTAAACGGTGCATATAATTATTTCTTCCTTAAACTTGCTAAAGTTGCAAATTTTGTTCCTAGTAATAGAAGTATTTTCCCCCAGATTACATATGTTATTAATTTATTCATATAGAGTTTCTAAATTTATTTATTTATTAGGTCCCATACTAATGAATAAATGCGATATAGTTTAGTATATATCAATGTTTTCTTTTTAATCTTTGATGCTTCATATAGCAGAAAAGTTAGTAATATATGTCAACAAATTTTAAATCACGACACATTGGCCCTCGATCTGAGCAGATTCAAATAATGTTAGAAGAGTTGGGGTTTGACAATCTTGAAGAGATGACAAATTCTGTAATTCCAAAAGATATTTTATCTGATAAAAACTTAGATCCATTTCCATCTTTATCAGAAGTATCTGTTTTAGAAAAACTTCGCAAATTAGGTAATGAAAATAAAAAAGCTAAATCGTTTATAGGTATGGGATACTATGGAACCTATACCCCAGCTGTAATCCAGAGAAACATTTTAGAAAACCCTGGATGGTACACACAGTATACACCCTATCAGGCTGAGATAAGTCAAGGCCGGCTTGAAGCTCTTTTGAATTACCAAACCATGGTGTCTGATCTTACAGGCCTCGCACTTTCAAATGCTTCTCTTCTAGATGAAGCGACTGCAGCTGCTGAGGCTATGGTGATGTTTTTCAATAGTACTAAAGTGAACTCAAAATCAACTTTTTTAGTGTCAAGTTCCTGCCACCCCCAGACGATAGACGTACTAAAAACAAGATCAGAACCATTTAACATTAAGCTCAAAATCACAGATATTTCTCAATCTGATTTTGAAGATAATGTTTTTGGAGCTCTCTTGCAGTATCCAGATACAAAAGGTTTTATAGACGATTATTCAGAACTCTGTAATACTGCGCACTCCAAAGGTGCATATATATGCATGGCAACTGATCTTCTAGCGCTTACTTTATTAAAAACTCCTGGTGAAATGGGAGCAGATGC
>JAYNUL010000034.1:7673-12572 GCA_038281125.1 Fidelibacterota bacterium
TCCGTTTTTACTAAGTATCGATCAGAGACTGAAATGTTAAGGTATATGCATAAGCTAGAACTAAAAGACTTGAGTCTAAACACAAGCATGATTCCTCTAGGATCTTGCACAATGAAGCTGAATGCAACTACTGAAATGAAACCTGTTACCTGGCCTGAGTTTTCTAATGTTCATCCGTTTGCTCCAACGAATCAAGTGAGTGGTTATCACACCTTAATCAATGAACTGGGTAATAGGCTAGTTCAACTAACTGGCTTTGATGCGATATCAATGCAACCTAACTCAGGGGCGCAAGGAGAGTATGCTGGTCTTATGACCATAAGAGCTTTTCACAAAGCCAACAACCAACAAGAAAGAGACATCTGCCTAATCCCATCTTCAGCTCATGGAACAAACCCAGCTTCAGCTATTATGGCAGGTATGAAAGTTGTTGTAGTGGAATGTGATGATCAGGGAAATATTGATGAAGTAGACTTTGAAAATAAAGCTACTGAGTATCGTGATAACCTTTCTGCTATTATGATTACCTATCCATCTACCCATGGTGTTTTTGAACCATCGATTAAACAGTTATGTCGAATAGCACATGATAATGGAGGACAGGTGTATATGGACGGTGCCAACCTTAATGCATTGGTTGGCCTTTGTGAGCCTGGTCAATTTGGTATAGATGTGATGCATATAAATCTACATAAGACATTCTGTATCCCTCACGGAGGAGGTGGACCTGGAATGGGACCAATCGTATGTAAAGATCATTTATCTAAATTTCTCCCCAGTCATACCAGTATTTCTTCTCCAAACGATAATTCAATTCCCGCAGTGTCTGCAGCCCCATTTGGCAGTAGCAGTATTCTGCCAATATCCTATACTTATATTGAAATGATGGGGTTTGAAGGATTAAAAGAGGCAACTCAAGTAGCAATCCTAAATGCTAACTACCTAGCAAAGCGCCTCAAAGCACATTACCCTATATTGTATCACGGGCATGGTGGATTCCACGCACATGAGTTCATAATTGATATAAGACCAATTAAAGAGATATCAGGTATAAGTGAGGAAGATATTGCAAAGCGACTAATGGATTATGGTTTCCATGCTCCCACCATGTCTTGGCCTGTTCCAGGTACAATGATGATTGAACCAACTGAAAGCGAATCAAAATTAGAACTAGATAAATTTTGTGACGCTATGATATTAATAAAAGGTGAAATTGATGAAGTAGCATCAGGAAAACTAGATCCAAACAATAATCCATTAAAAAATGCACCTCACACCGCGGAATACGCATTGTCAGATGCATGGGATCATCCTTACTCCAGATCAAGAGCATGTTTCCCCATGGAATCACAAAAGGATCATAAATATTGGCCTACGGTTGGCAGAGTCGATAACGCCCATGGCGATAGAAATTTAATCTGCACCTGTCCAGACATTGATGAATATAAGTAAGAATTTCATTAGCTTATTTTTCATAAATTATTTTTAGTAAATTTTTCGATGAGACTTTTAATTCTTATCTTTTCTATTGGTGCGGTATTTTTTTCCTGCAGCCTTTCAAGTGATGCTGATGTTGAATCATCTTATATATCAATTTCCATTTCCGCTCCTAACAATCAAGCAATTGTCAGTGATTCTGTTTTAATAGACCTTGAAATAGGTGATGATAGCATGATTTCAAAAGTTGAACTGTGGGTTAATAATGATTCAACAGGAATCCAAGACCTTACTCCCCCTTTTTCTATTCTCTGGAATACAAAAGATTATAAAAACAGTAGCTATGATATTTTTGTCAGGTCCTATGATATGCAAGGCAAAAAGTTTGATAGTGGGACTATTACAATCACAATTAGCAACTTCTTGGTCTTCTCTAAAACATTTGGTTCCAATGAAAAAAGTGAACTAGGGAGATCTATTATTCAGACAATTGATAGCGGCTTTGTAATGCTTGGTGAAGTTGATAATGACATACTTCTAATGAAGTCAAACAGATATGGAGATCTAGAATGGCAACAATCGTTTGGAGGTAGCCAAACGGATATAGCAAGTCACATAGAACAAGCGTCCGACGGTGGATTCATAATCTCCGCGACTACAGAATCTTATGGACAAGGCGGTAAAGACATATGGCTGTTTAAAACAAGTTCATCAGGCTTAATCGAATGGAATAAATATATTGGAACACCATATGATGATTATTCTGGACAGGTGCTGGAAACTGAGGATGGTGGATTTGTCTTAATTGGATCCAAAGGAAGCTCAGATCAAGATGATAATGATATCTGGCTTATAAAAACAAATTCTCAAGGGGACTCTTCATGGACAAGGTCTTATGGTGGAAGCCAGTTTGATCGTGGAAATGATATACTCGCTGATGATCAGGGAGGATTTATTTTATTGGGCAGTACTGAATCTCAAGGAAACGGTGGCAAAGATATATGGTTACTCAAAGTTGATGAAAATGGGAATGACCAGTGGAACAATACTTACGGAAATGGAAGCGATGATATTGGCCAATCCATGATCCGTACTTTAGATGGTGGGTTTTTAATACGATACCTAATCGAATCCTACGGTCAAGGAAATACTTCGGTTGGCTTGTTAAGATTAGGGCCAAATCGACAAGAAATTTGGACAAGAACAGTAGGCGGAAGTATGGGAATCACTGGAAGAGGTTTACAAAAAATAAGTGATGATGAATATATGATGTCTTGCAGCCTTTTTGATAATGGAAAAAATTCTTATAATGCCTACATAATAAAGATAGGTGATAGTGGGGATATCATTTGGGATAAAATTTTTGGAGGAGAAGAAAGCGATAGAGCTAGATCAATAGTACAAACTCTTGATGGTGGGTATGCAATCGCTGGAAGTACGTGTAATTATGGAAATGGGAACAAGCTTGATCCTGACTTGTGGCTAATCAAAACTGATTCAGAAGGATATTCAAGAAGTTTTGATGACTAATTCTACTTTAACAACAACATTTTTTTACTTTGACTAAATCCACCTGATCTCATTTGAGTAAAGTATACCCCTGAAGCAACGCTCTTTCCTAATCTATCTGTTCCATCCCAGCTTACGGAATGATATCCATAGTCTTGATCCTTATTTACGAGTGTTTTTATCTCTTGCCCTAGAACGTTATAAATAGAAATAACCACTTTTGAGCTTTGTGGTAAGCTGTATTCCATTTGAGTAATCGGATTAAATGGATTTGGATAGTTCTGCCCCAGAGAAAATTCCTCTGGTATGGTCGATAATATTTCTTGAGACATAGATTTTACATATTCTTGATCACCTGCAATGATCTTTAAGTCATATACGTTATTTTGGTTACTTGGGATCACCTCCTCATGATCTAAAAAGTTTAGTAATACTTTTCTTTCATTAATATTAACAAGCCCAACTTGAAGTCCTTTGGGGAGAGGGCTCAATTGGTTTGAGGAGATCATAAATTCATCTCCAAGATCATTTAACCTTAAATTCCAAATACCATTAAAATCATCTAAGCTTCTTATATCCCTTATATATTTAAAACTACTTGATCCATCCAGATCCATAGCTATAGATATATTTTTTTCAATACCTGGAAATATGGGAGCATCGAATATTCCTGCTCCATTGTTTGCGTGTTTTCTCCTCCCGAGTACAGTAGAATGATTAATTTGATTCTTGCTCTCTAATTTAATATTCAAATACCAGTCACCTTCAGAAGCAATTCTTGCAAAAGAGGTATCCTGTTCTTCAAATGGTAAAAGTGTTATAGTGGCTCTCTCTCCTGCATAAACCGCATATCCATTCCAAGGAAATAATATATTTTGTGGACTGCTCCAACCCTTTCCAATTCCTAGTAATCCATAAGCAATTGGAGAACTAACAGAGGTATCGGCACTATATGTTACAGGGAATGAAAATGGATTGCCTACTAAATTCCATCCCTCTTCAAGTTCAATTACAAATTCATCTAGTGGCAGTGCAAAACTTGTGTCTTCTCGGAAAATAACAGCCTCTTTGTAGCTATGTCTAAACCAGTAGGCCTGCCCCTTTTTTATCTGATTTGCAATTGAATAAGATTCTTTTACTGGCTCCCAAACATAGAAAACATGCCCATCATCCAATTCGGAAAAGGCTAAAGTTGTATTATTTACCTGAGATGGCCATGACATCAATTTCCACTGCTCCTTTTCTATCCCATCAGGATAAGCACTATATTTATTTGTCATGGTCAACTCAGAATTACTAAGCTTTATCTGTGTAGTAATATATTCAGAAGTAGTAGAATATGACATGTTGTCTACGCCCACTATACGTGCTCTAAAGTTATTTGGACCTATCAAAGAATCAGGAATAAGCACCTCATAACTGCTACTGCTTACGTTTGACATAGGAAATATTATTTCCTCCGAACTTCCACCTATATGAAGATGAAGATTAGCTTCACTGATCCCATTTAGATCATAAATTGTTGCGGATAAAACTGCGGGTTCTCCATTCTTTTCAATGATACCAGAAAAGTCAAAATCTGATATGACAGGAGGTTCTGCTAACAGACTTTGAGTTGAATTAAAGAATCCTGAACCTACAGCAAACGAGTCTGAGCTAACATCTTTTGAAAGAATACCTCCAATACTATTTACTATTTTTACAGAATCCTTGGTTGCTATTCCTTGTCCTATGGGAATATGAGAAAATTGTATTTTAAAATCTTGTCCAATTAACAAAGAGGAAACAAGAACTAATAGTATTTGATTTTTGTTCTTCATTAATCTAAAGAGTAATCACCAATGAAAAAACCGCACTGACAACATTTGTACTAGCACCATTGGTAGTTAGCTTAATGTATTGTCCTGCTGAAACAGTGTGATTGTCGGCAGGAGTACAATCATCTAAGTCTCC
>JAYNUL010000035.1:0-12418 GCA_038281125.1 Fidelibacterota bacterium
CCGATTAAAAGAGCATCTGTAGAATTTCAATACACATCGAGATTGACTCATGAATTAATCATGCTAGAATTTGTAAATGTTGACTTCATATACAGCACGACGAATAATAATGATTCACACTTCATTCTTGAGGGTATAACAAAAAAAGTAAAATTGAAAGATACAGGATTTCCTCAATTGGCCTCCTCAGATATAATAAAACATAAAGTGTTGATGGAATATGGTACACCAAAAGAGTTTGATGGTGTCTGGCATATATACGAAGATAATATGTCAACATATAAAGTACGTGAATTGGATGAAAGAAATATTAAGGTTGAATTAAAGAGCCTTAAAGTAGTTGATAAATTGGAAAAAGCAATTGATGACACCTATTCAAAACAAGGCATAGAATACAAGAAACGTTTAATGGTTCAAGGAATAGACATTTAGAGCATTGTGGAAAATAAAATTTTTAAAAGAAGGCCTTTCTCAGGCCTTTTTTTATTGCTAATAACTTCAATACCTTTTAGCAATAATATGTATAACCCGATTATTTCTTCTATTGAAATAAAAGGCAATACCAAAACACGTGACTATGTGATAAAGCGAGAGATTATTCACCCGTTAAATCAGCCATTAGATAGTTTAATTGTGATTGAAGATAGAAATCGTCTCGATAATCTAGGCCTATTTAGTGAATTAACATGGCGGGTTATACCACTTGAGGATGGTTCTGCAAAACTAGTTTACACAGTCCAAGAATCAATACAGAGAACGCCTCCTCTAGCATTGCCAAATTATAAAGAAGATACAGGATGGTCTCTTGCTGGATTATGGATAGTAAATAACTTTAGAGGGAAAAACCAATCCTTAGCCTTAGGAGGGACTATTGGCGGCGAAGACACCTATGGGTTTAGTTTTTCGGATCCATGGATTTTTGGCGACCATATTTCTCTTACCTTCACTATTGGACGCACTATTTATGAACATAGATTTTTAGATAAAAATATTGATGTCAATAGCTTTTTTCTTGGTTTTGGAAAATGGTATGGCAGCTCTATAAAAACCTCATTTGGAATTGAAATCGAGAAAAAGTCATTTACTAATGACCAAAATGAAGACAAGTTTTTTTACCTTGGAACAACTGGGAATGTAAAATATGACACTCGAGATATTTATTGGAATCCTGGTAAGGGTGTACTTTTTAGTCAAACCTTATATCATCAGGAAGGTATCCAACCCAGAGATTGGAATATCACACTTTGGACCCAATCTTTTTCTTGGTATAAGAAAATTAATAAAAGTGAAACAAAGCAAGTGATTGCATTAAATACTAGTTTAAATAAAAAGTTTGGTATGAAAAGTGACTTATGGCTTGATTATTTTGGGAACTCATATACGATACGTGGTTGGCCTCTTCCAGACCCTAATCTATATTTCTCAAAAAATGAACAGTTTAGATTTGGGCACGAATCGGTCTTACTTTCAATAGAATATAGACAAGAATTAATTCCAAAGCGTTCAACATCCTTTGGGACAGAATTTGGCCTTGCATTTGTGTTTTTTTCTGATGCTGGAATTATCGCAAATAAGTGGGACGAAATTAAGGGTATAATACCAATGCAGGGATATGGATTCGGTTTAAGAATTCCTTTTCCTATGGTAAGTGTAATAAGAGTTGATTATGGCTGGGGATACAGAAATGGGGTATGGAATTCTGGGGCCATACATTTTGGTGTTGGTCAAAAGTTTTAATTCTTTCCTAGGGTAAAGGATTCTTGCTTGGTGCAAGTAGGCCACCGGATATAATAGTTTTTAACCCTTGTTCAACCGTCATTCCAGTAGAAATAGTGTCAGCCTGGGGGATCATTAAGAAAAATCCAGATGTAGGATTAGGTGTAGTAGGTACAAAAAGATGAAAATAAGGGACATCGTCCTTATTTTTAGACTTTCCGCTTATAAAAGCCATTGTCCATAGCCCCTGTCTAGGATACTGGATATAGACCACTCCATCAAAAGCTTCTGTAGTCCCTTTAGTAAAGGTATCTGTGATCTGTTTTAAAGTAGTATATATCATACTGACAATCGGTACTCGCTTTACAATACTTTCACCTAAATTAAAAATTTTCCTACCCAAAAAATTGGTAACAATAATTCCCAATAAATAAATCAGAACGATGGTTAGAATTATTCCCAAACCCGGAATCCCTAATCCAAATCGTTCTAATATCGGCCCAGACATTTCTTCAAGACTTTCAAATAGAAACCGTATTACAACATAGGTCAAATAAAGAGGCAATAGTGTTGCAACGCCAGCGAACAATTTTGCTCTAAATGTTTGTGTTATTGAATCCATAATATGGTAAAGTTAATTGACTTGATATTTTATTGAAAGATTCTGTTCATTAATGAAATGAATTATTCTCATGATCTAATAAATATAACTTTTTATCTAGTCCACCAGAGTACCCACCAATATTACCATTCGAAGATATTATTCTGTGGCATGGAATGATTATTGGTAAAGGATTTTTTGCATTTGCTGTTCCTACTGCTCTTACTGCTTTAGAATTTCCTGCCATTCTTGCAATCTTTCCATAGGATGCAGTCTCACCATATTTTATTTTTTTTACCTCTAATAATACCTTTTTGTAAAAGGGGGACACATTTAACTTGAATGGTATCTCAAATAATTTTCTATTGCCATTGAAATATTCATCAATTTGCTTTGATGCTTTTACTAAAATATGAGATTCACCATTTTGCTTACTATCCTCACATAGTTGAAGGCTATTACTTTCTTTAAATTTTATTCTTGAAATAAAATTAGACTCTGCTTCCAGCTTTAGAACACCAATCGGAGAATCAACAAAACAAAACTCAATCATTTACTTATATCATTTATCAATTAATAGATAAAACTAATTATAAAAAAAGCCCCAAGGTTGACTATAGGGGCTTTTTAAAAACAAATATATACAAAAAGTTAATTTTGCTTCTTATCCATTTTAATAACAATGGGGCTAGCTACAAATATACTTGAATAGGTTCCGATGACTACACCAACAATCATTGCAAATGAAAAAGTATGAATAACTTCTCCACCAACAAGAAATAAAATAAGCACAACTAAAAATGTAGTTAACGATGTTACTATTGTTCTGCTCAAAGAATCATTGATACTTTGGTTAATTACTGATTCCATCGAGGAACGTTTTAATGATTTTACATTTTCTCGGACTCTATCAAATATTACGATGGTATCATTTAACGAATATCCAACTATTGTTAAAAATGCAGCAATTACTGCCAACGATATCTCATAGCCAAGAATTGAAAATACGCCAAGAGTTATAAGGACATCATGAGTCAGAGCTGCAATCGCACCAATAGCATATTTAAATTCAAATCTAATTGATATGTATATAAGTATAAATCCTAGTGCATAAAGAATTGCAAGAATTGCATCACTACTTAATTCTGCACCGACCTTTGGGCCAACCTTATCAATAGATAATATGAAATCACTCTTTTTCGACGGTAAAAGATCAGGGTATACAGAAGCTAAACTTTCTGATACTCTGTTTGCAAAGCGAGGAGGTTCATTTTCTATGCTAGCAATTCTTATTGCAATATTAGACTCATCTCCAAAATGTTTAATCTCTTCCTTGCTAAAATCAAAATTTCGGCCATCGATTGTAACAGATGATAATGAAGACCTTATCTTATTTATGTCAACTGGATCAGTAAAGTTTACAGCAACTAGCGTGCCTCCTTTAAAATCTATGCTAAGCTTAGGACCTCCATTAGTTATTAAGGATACAGCGCCAACCAAAATAAGAAGGGCAGATATGCAACTAGCAATGAATGTCCTGCTCATAAAATCAATATTTGTATCTTTAACAATTCTCATATATTAAATACTTAATTTTGTAAGTGCTCTGCTTGAGATGTAAGCATTAAAAATTGTTCTTGTAATAAAGACAGCTGTAAACATACTGATCAATATTCCCCAGAACAATACTGTAGCAAATCCTTTAATTGGACCAGTTCCAAATTGGTACAAAACTAAAGATGCAATCAGGGTAGTGACATTTGCATCAATAATGGTTGTGAGTGCTCTGTCGTATCCAGAATCAATAGCTGCTTTTGGAGTTTTTCCTTTACGTAGTTCTTCTCTAATTCTTTCAAAGATAATCACATTGGCATCTATGGACATTCCAACAGTAAGAATTAAGCCAGCAATTCCTGGAAGTGTAAGAGTCGCTTGCAACGATGCTAAGACTGCTAAAACTAGCAAAATATTCCAAATTAGGGCGAAGTCAGCAACTGTACCAGCAAGTTTGTAATATGCAAGCATGAAAATCAGGACCGATACCAGCCCAATCAGGACTGCCTGCGTTCCTTGCGAAATGGAATCAGCGCCAAGGCTTGGCCCAACGATTCGTTCTTCAATAATATTGACAGGTGCAGGTAGGGCACCGGCTCTAAGAATGATTGCAAGATCTTTTGCTTCATTTAAATCAGCAAACCCCTCAATTTGTGTTCTACCACCAGGAATTTTTTCTCTAATTGATGGAGCCATGTGGACCTTTTGATCTAGTACAATAGCAATTCTTTCACCGACATTTGCACCCGTGACTCGAGACCATGTTCTAGAACCTTCTGAGTTCATTGATAAAGACACTACTGGCTGCCCAGCAGAGCCTCCACCAAGTGACCCAAGGTCTGCACGTGCCTCTTCAACAATGCCACCTGTCAACTCAGGTCTCTTTTCTAGGTAGTATAGTTTATAGTACCTTTTAGGATCATTTACTGTTATTGGCTCTGACTGCTGACTAAATAAAAACTGGCTATTAGAGTTTTCAAGAGTTGATTTTACCTCTTCACGGTCTAACAGTTTTTTGAAGGCATATAGATTCTTCTCTTCAACACCCATATCTCCAGGGATAGCTGTTAATAATCCTGAAAACGGATTTTCTAAAAAGATGTCATCATCAAAATCTTCATTTTCAATAGATGCACTAGGTGTCACTTGTTCCTCACCAAAAAGCTCTGAAACTGTTGTTGATTGTTCCGTGTCAACTTCGTTTATATCTTTGATATCATCTTTTAGAGAGCTAGCAAGGTTTTGGTCACCCTTAAGTGCATTGTCTAATTGAGCTATTACCTCATTAGTGACGGAAACATTTTTCACTAAGTAAAATTCCAGAAGAGCTGTGCTCTGCAGCAGAGCTCTTGCTCTTTCTGAATCCTGAATACCTGCGAGCTCTACAACGATTCTATGTTTCCCTTGCTTTTGGATCGTTGGCTCAGACACTCCGAATTGATCAACCCTATTTTGAAGAATCTCTAAAACTCTATTTATAGCATCATCTGCTTCTTCGTTAAGTGATGTAATTATTTGATCTAATGATGCACCATATTCGTGGTAGTAGCGAGAGAGCTTAATTCCATCATTTCTAACTTCTGTGTCAAAAACACTAATAAAATCTTGGTTTTGCTTTATGGACTTTTCTTTAGAGTCATCAATTATTTTATTAAGTCTATCATCTTTCATTGAAGCAAGGTTGCTTACTAGAAGAGGAATATCCGCCTCAAGTACAATGTACATTCCACCTTTCAGATCTAGGCCTTGCCTGATAATTCGCGACTCAGTCTTTTCTAATTCACCAAGAGTACGCAATTCTTCCTTCTCCTCCTCAGTCATTTGTTGATATTCCCAAGTTGGTAAAAGGGCATAAACTGCCCAAGCGAGGATGACCCCGATAGTTAAAAATCTAGGTGTTAAACTTTTTTGCATTCAAAAATTATTTATACACTTTAAAAAAGCCGGTGAATATACTCTTTCGATTCTCTGACTGGCAAGAAAACAGATATAATTTAAATTTAAATTATATCTAGTTCCTTACCAACCTTTGTAAATGCATAGATTGCTTTATCTAAATGATGCTTGGTCATTGCAGCTGAAATTTGTACACGAATTCGTGCCTTACCTTTTGGAACAACAGGAAAATAGAATCCAATTACATAGATTCCTTGTTCGAGCATTTCTTTTGCCATTCTTTGAGCCAGTAGAGAATCATAAAGCATTATGGGTACAATGGGATGAACACCATCAAGAATATCAAAACCTACTTTTGACATTTTCGACCTAAAATAATTTGTATTTTTTTCAAGTCGATCTCTCAGATGTGTGGTAGATGATAGCATTTTAAATGCCTCAATTCCAGCTGCAACTATTGAGGGTGCAACTGTATTTGAATATAAATAGGGCCTAGATCTTTGCCGCAAAAGATCAATTACATCTTTCCTTCCGGTTGTGAAACCTCCAGAAGCGCCACCCAAAGCTTTTCCAAGTGTCGAGGTAAATATATCTATTTTTTTCATAACGCCGTAAAACTCTCCGGAACCTCTACCAGTTTCACCTAAAAATCCTGTTGCATGGCTATCATCAACCATCACTATTGCATCATATTTTTCAGCCAAAAAAGTAATTTCGTCTAGTTTTGCAATATATCCATCCATTGAGAAAACACCATCAGTAGCAATAATTCTTGTTCTTGAATTTTTAACTTGCTTGAGTTTGACTTCTAGATCGCTCATATTATTATTTTCATACCGAAGCCTCGTAGCTTTACAAAGTCTTATGCCATCAATGATCGATGCATGATTTAATGAGTCAGAAATGATTGCGTCCTTTTCATTCAAAATAGTTTCAAATAGCCCTCCATTTGCATCAAAACATGAAGTGTATAGGATAGTGTCTTCTGTATCAAAAAACTTTGCTATTTTTTTCTCGAGGACCTTGTGAATATCTTGCGTACCACAAATAAATCGGACGGATGCCATACCAAATCCATAATCATCCATTGCATTTTTTGCTGCATTTATTAAATCTGGATGATTTGCAAGGCCGAGGTAATTGTTTGCGCAAAAATTTAATACTCTATTACCATTTTGTGTCCGTATCTCTACGCCCTGGGGTGTAGTAATAGTCCTCTCCCTTTTAAAAAGGCCCTCTTCCTTTATGTCTGTTAATATTTTATTTATATGCTCCATGAGTATTGTTTACCATTCTAAAACAACTTTTCCACAATTTCCTGATTCCATTATTTTAAATGCATCTTGATATTGATCTATTGGCATTCTATGGGTTAGAACTTGAGAAATATCAAGTCCGCTTCTTAGCATCTGAGCCATTTTATACCATGTTTCATACATCTCCCTTCCATATATCCCCTTAACGTTCAAACCTTTAAAAATGATATTGTCCCAGTTTATTTTAGTAGAATCTGGTAGCAGTCCTAATAGGGCAATATTTGCTCCATGATACATGTGCTCTAGCATTGATGAAAATGCTTTTGGGTTACCTGACATTTCTAAACCAATATCAAAACCACTTGTCATATTTAACTGGGGATAAAATTCAGAAATTGAATACTTGGTAATATCGATTGCTTTTGATGCACCCATTTTTTTTGCCAATTCTAAGCGATATTTGTTTTTATCTGTTATTACCACATTTCGAGCACCCACAAAATTACATATTGCAATTGACATTAGACCAATTGGACCTGCACCTGTAATAAGTACGTCCTCTCCTACCATTTCATAACTAAGGGATGTGTGAACTGCATTGCCAAAAGGGTCAAAAAAAGCAGCAATCTCAGATGGTATGTCATCATGAAGTGGCCAAACATTAGATTCAGGAATTATCAAGTATTCTGCAAATGCTCCGCTTCTTTGTATGCCTATTCCAATGCTTTTCTGACATAAATGACGTTTACCTGCTCTACAATTTCTACAATTTCCGCAGGTTATGTGTCCCTCGCCAGAAACACGTTGACCTTTTTTGTAATGAGTCACTCCTGGACCAATTTCTTCAACGACTCCACAAAATTCATGACCAATAATCAAAGGTAGTTTTAGTGTTTTTTTTGCCCATTCATCCCATTTATATATGTGAAAGTCTGTGCCACATATTGCTGAATGCGTGACCTTAATTTTTACATCATTAGTATCACATTCAGGCTCTGGAACATCATCCATCCATATGCCATGTTCAGGATATTTTTTGATAAGTGCTCTCATAAATTATGTTTTAAATCTTATTAATTTTCATTGCTTGAAGTTAATGCAAATTGTACCTTTTTTAATTTCTTAATCTTTTCCAAGGTTGAATGGTGAAAGGTATGATAAATTTTGTGTTTAAAATTTTACGATATATTTAAAATGTCAAAAATTCTAGCATTTACCAATCAAAAAGGTGGAGTAGGTAAAACCACCTCTGCTGTTAATGTAGCTCTAAGCTTAGCTGTTTCTGAGGTGAGGACTCTTTTAATTGATCTAGATCCTCAGTCAAACGCTACGACCGGACTGTCAGAACTTTTTGGAGATCTGAATGGTAATATTTATGATATTATGTTAAATGGAGACGGAGCTAAAGGTGTAATTACAAGTACATCTTTTCCCCATTTAGATGTAATCGCATCCACGAATGATCTTGTTGGAGCCGAAATTGAGCTCGTTGGCGTAATGGCAAGGGAGTATCAGTTGCAGAAAGCATTGAAAAAGATAAAGAAAAATTATGATATAATTATTATTGACTGCCCTCCATCTCTTGGATTACTAACTATAAATGCCTTAACTGCTTCAGATGCTTTGGTCATCCCAATACAGTGTGAATATTATGCATTAGAAGGCCTTGGGCAGTTGTTGAACACCGTGCGCCTAGTTCAGAGGCACTTGAATAAGCGTCTTGAGATAGTTGGTATATTAATGACGATGTACGATGGGAGGCTTAATCTCTCAAAGCAGGTTGTCAAGGAAGTAAATGGATTTTTCAAGGATAAATTGTTTAAGACATTTATACATCGTAATGTTCGTTTGAGCGAAGCTCCTAGTTTTGGTAAACCTGCTTTACTATACGATGCGAATTCCACAGGAGCGCAGAATTACATGAGTCTTACAGAGGAAATACTACAACGTGTCAAGTAATCGATTAGGTAAAGGTCTTGAAGCATTGATAAGGCCTGAAAAAGAACCAAAAAAGAAAAAAAGGATCAAAAGAACTAACACCGACCCTGGTGTTACTGAAATTTTGATAAGCGATGTACGACCTAATCCTAATCAGCCAAGAAGAGAGTTTGATGAAGCCACACTAGAAGAACTTGCTAGTTCTATCAAACTCAAAGGTGTTGTTACTCCAATAACAGTTCGTAGTGTTGAAAAAGGTTTTGAGCTCATTGCCGGGGAACGTAGATGGAGAGCATCGAAAATTTCAAAGAAGAGGAAAATCCCTGCTTACGTAATTAATGTAAAAAATGATGCAGAAATTATGGAAATAGCATTAATTGAAAATGTTCAGAGGCAAGACCTGAACGCTATTGAGGAATCCGAAGCTTATGCAGTTTTGAATTCTAAATTTGGGATGTCGCACGATGAAATAGCAAAAGCTGTTGGCAAGAAAAGAGTAACAATATCAAATTCCTTAAGACTGTTAAAACTGCCATCAGAAATTAGAAGTAGTCTTAGAAAAGGTGCAATAACTGCAGGGCATGCACGAGCTATATTACAGGGAAAGAATGTTAGCCAAATGATAAATGCATGGAAAAAAATTCTAAACAGTAACTTAAGTGTTCGAGATTCTGAAACTCTTTTCAAGAGCCCGGTTCAACCATTGAAAAGAAAGAAGAAAAAAATATATTCTCAACAGGTAAAAGGTGTTGAAGATAAATTGATTGAAATTTTGGGAACAAAAGTAAAACTCAAAGCTGGCAAAAATAATGGTAGTATAGAAATATCCTACTATTCTAATGATGATCTAGAAAGAATTATCGAACTAATTGAGTCAATTTCTACATAATGAAATCGAATAAGTATACAGTCATGTTCATCCCCGAGGGCGAGTCCAGTGCTAGGTCTCGTCATATCTCAAAGAGAGCATTTTTTCTAGTAATAGCCATATCAATATCAATATTACTAATTAACGTAGGTTCAATAATTTATTTTTTCCCAAAGATTTCAGACTATCACACAATAAAAAATCAACACAAAATCTTTTCCGCTGAAAGGACAAAAATTCTGAACCTAACAAGAGATCTTGAGAGAATCAAACAGATGGATGAATTGGTTAGAGCATCTTTGGGGACAACACTTGATGTTGATTCAGAACTAGACAATATTGATTCAATAGCTCCCAGCAAAGAATTAGTAACTAAGGTTTCTTACATCGAGAACATACCATCGGTTGCACCAATTAGTGGTTTCATTAGTCAAAAATCAGAAAATCTTGGTTTGTTTATTAAAACAGCACACAATGGTATTGATATTGTAGCAAAAGAGGGTACTCCAATTCTTGCATCAGCCTCAGGGGTAGTCGTTTTCTCTGGCTGGACCTATGAGTTTGGAAATATGATTATCCTCTACCATGGTGATGATTATTTTACCCATTATGGACACAATAAAAATAATCTTGTAAATCAACTGGAAATGGTAAATCGTGGCGATGTCATTGGTCTAGTAGGTAGCAGTGGCATGTCGACTGGTCCACACTTGCACTTTGAAGCATGGCGAGAGTACATTCCAATTGACCCATTAATATTTTTTCCAGAGTACAATACTACTGATTTAACTTATATTGATGACTAAAATTAATTTTCAAAATGTTCATACGATGATTGGAGCAGATGCAAGTATTGAAGGTCCAATAGTTCTAAATGAAGGTATCATAATTTATGGAAGGGTGATTGGAGATGTTGAATCCAAGGGGCCTGTTAGAGTTGCGCAGGGCGCTATCGTTAAAGGTAATATAACTGGTAGCGATATTAGGTTAGGTGGATTTGTGACAGGGAATATTCAGTCAAATGGGCAGGTTGTCCTTGGAAAGAAATGTAAGCTTCAGGGGGATATTGTTTATAGAAAGTTACTAATTGAAGACGGTGCCAAGTTTGAAGGGAAGTGCGATTTAATTGATATTGAGGAGCAAGCCTGAGCGCCAACTTGTCAAAAAAAGAGAAAGGCAAAGGTCAAATCGACATAGTAGAAAACTTTAAATCCTTTCAAAATATTGCTAAACAGTCTGGGCCAGCAGCAGCAGCTTCTTATGGTCTAATCGCATCAATATTAATTTTTACATATTTTGGATGGATAATTGATAGGAAAATTGATTCATCACCATTTGCGATTTTAATTGGTGTGCTATTGGGTATGATAGTTGGTTTCTACCACCTAATAAAAATAGTAAGTAAGACTAAGCGTTAAATTCATGTTCAAATGGTTATTTTAACTCGATGGAAAACAATTTAACTTTTTATTAAACATTATACTTTTATACCGGTTCAATTCATTTGTATTTTTCGCCACTTTTTTCAAGGCTTAAAGCAGTTAAAGCGGTCTTCAAATAAGATAAATCACAGCTAAATACAAAAAATTTAAGTTAAAGAATTCAAACAGATGAGCGCACCAGAAGCCAGTCATTCGACAACCTCTGTAATGGAAAAAGTTGGTCCAAACATCATTAGTCATGTTTCAAATACATACAAAACAGATTATCCTCCAGTTTATAAAATTGATCCAATTATGGGGATTGACTTTTCAATTACGAAACATGTTTTAATGTTATGGCTTGTTGCGGCAATTGTATCCGTTTCGATCATCATCCCAATTAGGAGATTTTTATCTAGTGGAAATTTGGTTCCCTCTGGCTGGGTAAATGCAATTGAAGCTATAGTTAAGTTCATCAGGGATTCTATTGCTAAACCAAACGTTGGCGAAAAATGGGTGATGACCTGGGCTCCTGTTTTGCTTACATTTTTCTTTTTTATATTGTTCGCAAATGGTATTGGGATGATCCCTATTTTTGATGTTCTAGGATCAATCAACCGGTTTTTACTTGGTGTACCATATTCTGATAAATATAACACTATTAATACCATGCTTAATGGTGGCGTAACTGCCACAGCTAATTTTAATGTAACAGGTGCGCTGGCAACTATAACGTTCTTTTCTATAATGATTGCTGGTATAATGGCACACGGATTTATTAAGCATTGGAAAAATTTAGTCCCTCACGGATTGGCATGGCCAGTCTACATAATTTTGATACCCATTGAAATAATGGGTCTCTTTGTAAAGCCATTTGCATTAACTATGCGTCTGGCTGCAAACATGACTGGAGGTCATATAGCTTTGCTTGCCCTTCTTTCGCTTATGGCAATCTTTGGAGAATTGTTCAGCAGTGCAGTAGCGGGTATCGGTGTCTCAATAGTCGCCGTACCAATGGCAGCTGCTATTGCAGGTTTAGAAGTTATTGTTGTTCTTGTACAGGCTTATGTCTTTACCTTATTGACAGCTGTATTTATCGGAATGGCAATTCATGTTCATCATTAAATAAATAAAAAAGGAAAAAAAAATGACAGCAACTACACTTATC
>JAYNUL010000036.1:0-12048 GCA_038281125.1 Fidelibacterota bacterium
TGTATATCCCAATCCATTTAACCCTAGTGCTACGGTACGTTTTGATGTACCTGAAGTAAGCAGGGTAGAGCTACAGGTCTATGATGTTACCGGAAAGCTGGTAGAGACGTTACTGAATGAAAGGATGACAGCAGGACAGCATCAGTATACCTGGCAGCCAGAGGAGTTGGCAACAGGAACATATTTCTTGAGACTAATTACAGCAAACCAGACTTTTACTCAGAAAGTCACCTATGTGAAGTAGGAGAGGGAAGATGAAAACCATTATTAGAAACGCGATTACATTTATACTAACGATTGGCTCCATGGCACTGGCACAGGGGATCACCCTTCCAAGTGAACCCTCACAGGCTCCCATAGGTGGTCTTGGCTGGTTGGCAGCATTGGGTGGTGCATTGGCCTATAAAAAACTGAGAAAGAAATAAGCTATGTCAGGTAAATGAGCCACCGAGCAGGATCGAACTGCTGACTTCGAAATTACGAATTTCGCACTCTACCAACTGAGTTACGGTGGCTGAAAGGATTTGAAATTTATTTGACCAAAATATTTTAAGCCAACGAATAAGAAAATCAATATTTGATCAATGGGCTTTGGCAGTTTTTACTTTTTGATAATATTTAGCCGCTCTCCATGAACCATAGATTTCTCCAAAGTATGCTACAGCTGTTAATGTTAAAAATAATGGTCCAGCAATAGTTCTATTATCTTTTAATGACTGATTAGCTGAGGATCCAAGTAAACAAAAAGTCCAAAATCCCAATATACCATCCATTGTCCTTCCTGCATAGGCTCGTCCAATGCCGGGTATAAAAGCGGATAATATTCCAGCGATTAATGGTGATTGATGATCATTATGTAATGCCTTCAAATTAATAGGATCAATTAATCTTCCATCATCACTGAGAAACGGACTCTTTGAATTAACATGATACCCATTTGCAAATGGGTTACAACGAGTGATCCTCTCAGATGCCATGATGCTTCCTTTAATTATTCCTTCTTGGTTGATAGCAATCGCTCCATAATTGGAACAGCTGGGATAGAATTGACAGTTGAATAGATTGGTATTGTAAGATACACGTTGCCAAAGTGAAATAGGAAGAATTCCTACTTTATGTAAAACAGGCACCTTTTCAGAGTGTAGCAAAGTATCTGCAGGATACTTTTGTTCAGCTGATAATAGGCTAACCAATATCATGAAAACAAAAATCTGAATCATGGATAAAATTAGTTAGAATTATATTAAACCTAAACGTGTTCCTTTTTAGATTCTAAGCATAATGGAAAACTTTTTTGATATGATTTTTTCTAACCCAGTGTATTTGGCTATAGCCACTATACTTGGTATTTTACTTTTGTATGCATTAATCAAAAAAATTATAAAATTGATATTTACGATTGGTGTATTGTTAGTGATTTATGTAGTCTATTTGAATTATACAGGCCAAGAGGTGCCTCAAAATATGGATGACTTAAAAGAGTCGGTATCTGAAAAAGTAGAGATAGTCAAAGAAAAAACCGCTGAATCCATCAATGAGGCAAAAGAATCAACTCGTAAGGTTGTGGAAGAAAAAGTAGAAGAGAAGTTAGATGAACTGCTCGGGGGTTAAGAACCTATAATAAGTTGCTTGCGAGCTCTGCTAAATCGCTTCGCTCTCCCTTTTCAAGTGTAATGTGTGCAAAGACGTTTTGTCCTTTCATTCTACTTATCAAATAAGTTAAACCATTAGATCTTTTATCTAGGTATGGATGATCAATTTGATGAATATCTCCTGTGAAAACAACCTTTGTCCCCTCGCCTGCTCTAGTAATGATAGTTTTTACTTCATGGGGTGTTAGATTTTGAGCCTCATCAACAATGAAAAAGGATTTTTGAAGACTCCTACCCCTGATATAGGCTAAGGGCGTAATCAATAATTTTTCTTCTTCTAACATCTCATTGATTCTCTGGGCTTGTCTATCATTACCCTTGAACTGATGCCGAATTACAGAGAGGTTGTCAAAAAGTGGTTGCATATACGGGTCTAATTTTGAGTGGATATCTCCTGGTAAAAAACCAAGATCCCTGTTGCTTAGGGGAACAATAGGTCTTGCGAGAAAAATCTTTCTAAACTTTTTTCGTTTTTCAAGTGCAGATGCTAAGGCTAATAGTGTTTTTCCAGTGCCCGCTTTGCCTGAGAGAGTAATTAAATGAATCCTATCATCAAGCAATATGTTTAATGCGAAAGATTGTTCGGCGTTCCTTGGATTTATTCCATAAGCACTTGGATTATTAATTTGAGTTATCTTTTTTTCAAACGGATCATAATGGGCAAGAATAGATTTTTGTCCATTTCTTAAAATAAAATTCTCGTTTGGTATTGGATTTTTGACTGCATTAAGCTCAACAAAGTCAATCCCAGTCGCATCATATACCATATCAATTTCTGATGAACTTACATCTTCAATTAAACGATGGCCTGAATATATTTCGCTTACGTCTTCAATTGCGTCTGTGGTATAATCTTCTGCCATTAAACCCAGTGAACGAGCCTTAAGTCTCATGTTTGTATCTTTAGATACTAGAACAAGCTTCTTGTTAGGATGTTCCTCGTGAAGTTTGAATGCACAATTAATTATTCTATGATCTGGGCAGTCTTCTTTGAATGTCTTTTCGACATCTGGATGCCAACTATGATTAACAACAACTTTTATTTTCCCATCTGATTGATCAAAATCATTAGTGGTTGAATTAATAGATAGTTCATCTAAAAGTCGAAGAAATTCTCTTGCGTTATAGTGAATTTGCTCATTTCCTCTCTTAAACTGATCTAATTCTTCTAATGCTGAAATAGGTATCACTACTTCATTATCCTCAAAATTTTGAATACACGTCGCATCATGAAGGATAACATTAGTATCCAAAACAAAAACTTTTTCTGATTTGTTTTCCATTATATCTTTTTTAATAATTCTGAGGATCGTCTTTTATATTTTTTTGAATGACAATATTTAAAAAATGCTTTATTAAGGCATGAAGTCGAACATCGCCCTTAATACTTGGTATATAATTACACTATAAATTAATGCTAATCCCAATAAGGCAGCAGGTGTTATCCTAAAGCGGATACGAAATTTATTGTGCTCTTTTTTGTGATCGTAGTATTCAATGAGAATCTCGAGAGTTATTTTACTTAAATAAATGCAACAGCAGTATAGCAGCAATAGAATGCCCTGATCAATGGCGGTGAGAGATTTTAACCACTGTCCAAGATTCACTCCATCCCCTCCAAAATACATTTAAACTCTGATAATATCATTGAAGTTGCTCCCCAGACTGTCTCGTTATTCAGATCAAAGTAAGGGACAATTGCTTGTTCATTAGAAAATGTTACTTCTTTTTCTTTAAGGCTTTTTTCAAGTAGAAGATCATTCAATTTTACCGAAAATAAACACTTTACTTCCTTATCGTGAACAATTGTATTTGGTTTTTTTTCAACCCAACCAACAAAAGGATAAATACGAAAATTTGACACGGGCACATATAATGGAGTAAGGTTTCCAATAATGTCAATGGTCGTTTTATCTATTCCAATTTCCTCATTTGTTTCGCGAAGCGCAGCATCACTTTTGGATTCATTTTTCTCCACCCCTCCCCCTGGAAGAGATATTTGTCCTTTATGGTGTTCAACATCCTTACTTCGTTTTGTCAGAAAAAAGAACCAGTCATTTTTTTGGGGATATAACAAAAGTAACACAGATGCAGGTATTCCTATCTTTTTATTTTTCATTGAAAAGCGATTTGGGTAAATCATCATTTGTTGATGTGCATTTAATCCAGGGAGCTCTTTTTTTAAACTCTTTGAAAGTGTTTTAATAAATACTGGTTTCACAGCAATAAAATTTATCCCTTTTTAAATAGTTATAAACGAAATTTGGTCCCTAAAAAAAGCGTAAATGAAATACAAACATATTATATGGGATTGGAATGGAACCCTTCTTAATGACACCTGGCTTTGCGTGGAGGGTATAAACAACAGTCTAGAAAAAAGATCTTTAGATACAATTACAGAAAAAATTTATAAAAAGGTATTTTCATTCCCTGTTAAAGACTACTATGAAAGGTTAGGATTTGATTTTAAGAAAGAACCTTTTGAAGTTGCAGGTGATGAGTTTGTTGAATACTACGGAAAATTTTTTCACAAAGTAAAGCTACATGATCAAGTCGATTCTGTTTTAGAGTCAATTAGTAATGCTGGCCTTAGTCAGTCTATCTTATCAGCTGGAAAACAAGAATACCTTTATGAATGGGTTGAGTTTCATGGACTATCAGACTATTTTGTAATGATACGTGGAATAGATAATCAATATGCGACAGGGAAAATTGAACTAGGACTTTCTTTTATTAATGAACTCTCATATGCAAAGGACAATGTTGTCATGGTTGGTGATACAGTCCACGATAGCGATGTTGCAGATGCAATGGGAATTGATTGCATATTAATAAATCATGGACACATGGGGACTAAAAAATTAAAAGCGACTGGGTGTAAGGTCTTTTCGAATTTGATGCAAGTTCGAGATTATTTATTATAACGATTTAAATAACTATTTGAGATAAACTAATTTTTGAATGCCCTGTGCACCTTCAACATCTAATTGTGCAAAGTAAACTCCGGAACCCACATCATTACCTAATTCATTTTGCCCGTTCCAGCTGATGGTATGCTTACCAATTCCAAAATGTTCAATTGAAATCTCAGTTACCTTTTGACCTAATACGTTAAAAATAATGACCTTAGAATTTGTTTGAGATGGTATTATAATTGGAATATTTATTGAACCATTAAACGGATTAGGGTATGCATTTAGCAGGGCGTACTCTTCAGGACCTGGGTCCTTTAAATCATTTACATTTAAATAGCTTGTATTTTGTTCTCCTGGAGATCCAAACCCAGATGAGCTCGACCAGGATTCGGCTAATTCGTTATCTAAATTAGAATTCTTTAGTTCAAGAGTAGGCCCGCCCCCATCCGGCTCTAGCGGCCATGGTGACTCATCATCATAACTAACAGAATCAACAAGGACTCCGTCTTGGTCAAAAATTCTTACCTCATCACCACCTCCACCAAATCCAAAGTCAAAAGGGCCTACGATTGGGATCTGACTAGAGTAGAGCTCTGAAAATGCTTCAAGATCATTTGATATGACTAAATATTCACCGCTTGGAATGATCGTCTCATCAGGGAAGTTGTATGAATGATCATTATTATCATCTTTCAATTTGTATCCAGAGATATCAATATCCATATCTCCGGGATTAAAAATTTCTATCCAATCACCAGATTCATGATCTTCAGATGAGTTATAGTTAATTTCATTAATTACCAATGAACCGGAAGTTAATTCAGTTGGGAGAAATACTGCTGTCAAAGTCATCGCATCTTGGATATCCAATTTCATAGTACTGCTTGAGTCTGGGAACTCTAACCAATAACCAAATTCAAATCCATCACTATGAATTGCTTTGACTTGGATAGGCACGGTTGGGAAGTAGTATCCTTGCCAGCTTGTTTCTGATATATCAATGGTATTGACCTTTACAAGCCCGCCAGACTCCGGTGTCCTTGCAATAGTGATTTGAGATAGACTTGGCAGTTCAAATTCATCCATCAAATGCATTATCGCATAGTTTCTTCTTTGATCTGCAAAATTTTCCATCTGGTTCAATCTATTTTCCCAATTCGTAGTAGAGTTAGGCCATTCACCATCATTAAACCATCTTGCTCGATGCACCGGTATCATTTCTTCAATGTTGCCAGAAATAGAATCAAGTCGTGTAGTTAAAAACTCTGGTAGCAAAACAGTATTGAGCATATCACAGTAGATATTTATAAATGAATTTTGAAAATTTTCATTTTCCATCAGTTTCCTAAAAACAAATGTGCTCCATGGGGGATTAGGCCAGCCTGGGCCATTGGGATCCAATGCAAACCTCAATGTATTAAACGTATATGCATACTGGTCCCAGATACCAAAACCAAAGTCTGTATCATAGAGGATCCAACGCCACTTTCCGCCAACACGATGATCTCTCCAAAACTTAATATTATTGCCAGGCCAGTCTCGATTATCTACAAAAATCTGGAAGGCTTGATAGCTCATATACGAATCAATATCGATCCAATTATCAAGAGCATTTTCAATAGCGGGATCATTTATATTTTGCGTCTCAAGATAATTAATTAATTCTATATAGTCTGCATTTGTTCCATGTACAATATTCTCATCATTTACACCTTGAATATCTAAAAGATCTATGTGCTCTGAACTAATAGAATGGTTTGAGGCTATGAAATGCTCGTTCACCTTTTCTCTAATGTTTTGAATTCCCCAGAACTCTCCATTGATATATAATGCTGAAGGTCTATATTTTTGATGATCAATGTCTAAGTCATCTGTGAGGCTGGTAATAAAGCCATCTCTTAAAATGGTTGATTCCCAATCATTGCCTGAATTTCGTAGTACAAAAGATTCATATTTTTCAATATCTGAATTAGGAAATAATTTATATTCAAATACGCTAGGGCCAATATGGCTCCTTGAAAATATGGATAAGGATTTTTGAGGGAATGCTCTGCTCCAACCCCCAAATATTTTCACACCCGCATCTGCATCATATCCTGTTCCATCAACCTCAAGTATTTCAAAATGTATTGGGCGCTCCCAATCTTCCCAAAAGTTTGCACCAAAATAAGGAAAATTCCATGTATCAGCGTTTGGTCCCATCACGTACATACCGGTGTCATCATCAAAGAAACTATTAAGATCTGTTGTAATAAAAATAGCAGGAAGCCCTGCAGGAGGTTCTTCACTAAGGAGGTAAGTTTTTGTAGTAATGTTAGACTTTACCCAACCATCCAAGAATGACCTAGCTCTGACTACCGTAGAACTATTGATAGTGATTGGATACTCATACTCAAGGTCGGACGGAGTTGGGGGACTTCCATCTAATGTGAAGTGTATTGATGCTCCATCATCGTTGCTTTCTAACTCAATTTGGAGCTGATTTGAATCATAAAATCCAGATTCTAGAGAAAATTGAGGTTTGGATAATGAACCTTCGTAAGAAGAGTAAGGGTTTGAAGTTCCAGGTGTTGGTTCGTCAAATAGCCCCCACTGGTTACTTTCAGCCTGTCTGCCAAAGGACATATCTGTTTCTAATTCAATTACATTAATCGAATCTAAAATATTTTCATCACCTGTGCTGAGAAGCAATGTTTCTCCATCTGAGTCGAGTCTAAAATTTGTATGTAAAAAAGAATTTGGGATAGTAATGTTTTCGTTCGGTTCTGTTACTCCATCTACAATGCTTCCGTATCCAAGGGTTAAAAAAGGTATGCAACTCAGGTCAGAGGAGTTAGAAGTATAATTGTGTACTTGAACCGCCAACGTATTGATTCCTTCAAGAATGGGAAAATCCATTAGGTCAATTTCTACTGTTTCAGGAAAGCCACCAGCATAAATTTCTGCTTCATGCAAACCGTTTGTAGTTGAGGTATGGTACACAGTGGACCCAGTGCTACCTAAGTTTCTTCGGGAGAATTCTATGCCATTCAAATAAGCAATGTATCCATCATCGTAGTCAATGTGAAATAACGCTTTTAAGATAATGGATGGATCTTCAATCTCAAATTCTTTTCGAACATAAACACTGACAGTTTGTGGTATTTCTGTATTGTCATCATTATCGCCGTAGCCAAATCCGCTCTGTCCTTGTGGCCAGAATCCTATATCCGTCTGTGGCAATTCCCAATTTGAAATAGGCGCGCTGTTTCCAATCCAATATCTCCAAGTATCTCCCCAATCAACTTTTGCATCCCATTGTACTACATGATCTTTTCTATCTTTGTTTGATGCAAACACTACCAAAAAATCATTTGCAGCTAAATCATATGAGGGGAAAGTCCATTTTAGTAGGTCATTAACATCATCTGTTATCCCATAGCCGGATAGGTTTATTAATTCGTCACTAGGATTATATATTTCAATCCAATCAGGAGTATCCCCATCTTCATCATAAAAACTGTCTCCATTGCTGGACACAACTTCATTTATTTGAATAGATTGTCCTAAGCCAAATGAAGAAATAAATATAATAGTAATAGCTATTAATAAATATTTCATCATTACATACATACAATGTTTAGAAGATTTTAATAACTCAATCCATGTCCAAATGGGAATAGAGGATCGTAAACTTTGTCTCCTTCGTTCAAGGGCAGCTGGTTCGTATTTTTCGGCCATGAAAAACTTAGCGTAGCGGTAGGAGAATAATCCCCATATAGAACATCTGAAACGCCTTCTCCAGCCATTCCTGGAAGCCATGCAGCAATTAGTCCATCCCAATTACCTAAATGGTCTTCAATTATTAATGGTCTTCCAGATAAAATAACTACGACCAGTTTATTTCCCGAATCATAGCACCGTTTCAAAACAGCCTTATCAAAACTACTTAATTCAATAGTTGGGTTATCACCGATTCCTTCTGCGTATGGGTTTTCGCCTACAACAGCAACAATAACTTCTCCTTTTGAAAGGTTTTCTGCTCTTGGATTATAGGTAACCAGGTCTTGGCTATTTGAGGCTCCTTCTAAAGCATTTAGGATACTTGTACCACTTGGTTGGAAGGGAGACTCCTTAGCAAAAGATGTAAACTCTTCCATACTAACAACTTTATTCGAATCTTTGTCTAGGTTTTTGAAAAATCCCTCAACATTGCCTGCATCATATTTTGAATCATAAGCACTTTTAAAATATGAAGTCACCTCTGAAAAACTAAGCTTTTCATTATTGTCGCTGTCAAGAATCTTAAAGTCTGGAGTAGATCTTCCTTGCCACTCTACAGTCCATCCGCCATTCTGCATACCTAGATTGTTAGCTCCTGACCCAACGACAGTAATCTTTTGATCTTTGTTAAGTGGTAATACACTGGATTCATTTTTTAATAAAACCATGCTCATTTTTACAGCATCCCGTGCAACCTGCCGATTCTTTTCAGAGCCTACCTGGGCTGAGCGCTCTACTTTTCCATATGGATCATCGAACAATCCTAAATCATACTTCACGCGAAGAATTCTTGTAATTGCATCATCAATTCTAGACATCGGTATAGATCCTTCTTCCACAGATTCTTTTAATAATTTGATAAAGGTTTTATAATGATTTTGGCCGTACAAAGCTCCTGGAACCATTACAAGGTCAATTCCAGCATTGATTGACGTAATGATATCTGATTTGTAGTCTCCAGGGATTTCGTCAATGCCAGCCCAATCTGTAACAACCAGACCTTCAAAATTGAGTTCTGACTTTAGGAGATCATTTATTAGGAACTTACTTCCATGACATTTTACACCATTCCAACTATTGAAACTAATCATGATTGTTTTCACGCCTGCTTTGATAGCCTCAAGATATGGGGGTAGATGAACTTTACGCAATTCCTCTTCAGTTAAACGCGTGTCTCCTCTATCAATTTTGTAAGTGTGCATTCCTTCCTGTAAAGATCCAGTTTCCCAAGTAGTACCTCCATCTCCAATGAAATGTTTTGCGCATGCAGCGATCTTTTTTCCTTCAAAAATATTAAGTGGGTCCTCATAACCTGTGATAGCAGCATGTGTAAGTCTTGTAACAATATCTGTTGATTCACTAAACCCTTCATATTGGCGCCCCCAACGATCATCTTTCGGGACGGTAATGCATGGAGAAAACGTCCAATGCAGTCCTGTAGCGGCTACTTCAATCGCAGTCGCTTGATTAACCTTATATATGAGGTCAGGGTTATTACTGCAGCCTAATCCAATATTGTGTGGGAAGACAGTAGCGCCAACTACGTTATTATGTCCATGCACTGCATCAATTCCATAAATCAAGGGAATTTTAAGTCGAGTTGAGAGTGCCTGCTTTTGATAACTGTTGACCATATTCACCCAACCTTTTGGGGTGTTGTCATCGGGAACTGAGCCGCCACCGCTGAGAATGGAACCTAAAAAGTAGGTTGCGATATCACTTTCGCTATCAAGCATTCGCTTATCTACTTGAGTCATTTGACCAACTTTTTCATCAAGGGTCATTTCTTGCACTAGAGCTTTAACAAATTCTTCTCTATCTTGTCCTGTATTTGTGCATCCGCTTATCAAAATACAAAGTGATAATACATTTATTATATTGTAGGTTGTTTTCATTTTGTGTGTGTCCTTCTTTTTACCATTTCTACGGGAAGTAGGGTGGTGGTTAAGCTTGTTTTTTTTCCATTAATACTTTTTACCATCGATCTGATAGATTCAAGTGTAGCCTCAGCTAGGAGGTTTAAATCTGTACTTATTGTTGAGAGTTTAGGGTAAAATACCTTGCTGTAGGGCATATTGTCATACCCAACTATACCAAAATCCCCAGGAATTGTCATACCGTTTTCTAGAGCAGTATGTAAAAACCCTAAGGCCATTTGGTCGTTTGATGAAAAAATACCCATTTTACGAATCTTGCCTTTTTGAATATCTTTCAGAGCTGCCTCTCCAGATAAGAATGAGTAGTCTCCCTGATATTCCCATTCAATCTGGAATCCATTTTTTCTTAAAACATCATTAAATCCGTTCTTTCTAAGGTTCGCCTCCCATTTAACCAT
Organism: Fidelibacterota bacterium; assembly: GCA_038281125.1. Taxonomy (GTDB): domain Bacteria; phylum Fidelibacterota; class Marinisomatia; order Marinisomatales; family UBA1611; genus NZWG01. The sequence goes on from JAYNUL010000036.1 coordinate 10,665, forward strand.
GGGTCCGGTTATAATTCCAAACTTTTCAAAGCCAGCATCGATTAAGGCTTCACCAGCCAACCTCCCACCTTCATACGAGTCAAATGTAATGGTTGGTAAAATACTTCCATCAACCGGAGCGATAGAGATGAAGGGATATTCTTTCACTTTTTTTGCAATCATCTCATAATCCTCACTTTCTAAAGTAGGCGCCATTAATATAATTCCATCATGCGAATTAGATATCCTGCGGATTTGTTCAATTAAGTTTGTAGAATGTTTTGCAGAATGAATACTTACTTGAATATTCATTTTAGATGAGATTCTGTCGAAACTTTCATAAAGGCATGAGTAAAATTCTTCAGCGTCATGTTGAGTCACCAGTGCAATATCGATAGGTATGTCAATATTTAAGTATTGATTTGAATTTATTTTATAACCAAGGTCCCTTGCTGTGTATATAATGTCATAAACACTTTGGGACCTGCCTTTTGCCTTCCCTGATAATACTCTGGATACGGTAGCGATTGAATAACCGGATCTTTTTGCAATTTCTTCCAACTTGATCTTCATTTGCAAAAAAATTTAAAGTTTATAAAAATAATTTGCATTACTTTATTTTTTAAAGCTAGGTTTGGTAAAATAAACCTAACCACTCTCGCAATTAAGTAACAAATGGAGCATAAGCGTTACTAATTGTACTTTTAGAAGATAAAATATGAATAATTTTGCACTTTTAAGTTTTGTGCTTGCAACGGCATCTGTTGCATTTTTGACTTATTATATAGTTCAGCGTATGAAACGTTCTGACAGTGCTACCGAGGAATATTTTACAGGCGGTCGCGCATTAAGCTGGCCAGTTGTTGCAGGGTCATTGTTGTTAACGAATCTGTCAACCGAGCAACTAGTTGGTCTTAACGGAGATGTTTTCGGCGATAAAGTTCTTGTTGGAGTTGCTTGGGAGGCTCTCGCAGCATTTGCAATGATTGCTACCGCGCTAATTTTTCTTCCCCGATATTTAGCAAGCGGATTTACAACCACCCCAGCTTTTCTTGAAAAAAGATTTGACAAAACAACCCGATCCATGGTATCGGGTTTGTTTTTATTTGGATATGTCACGGTCTTGCTTCCAGTAGTTTTATATACTGGTTCTCTTGCATTAAAAGGAATGTTTGATCTTGAATATTCAATCTGGATTATTGCAGGAACAATTGGAGTGCTAGGTAGTTCTTACGCCATATTTGGAGGATTAAAATCGGTAGCTGTTAGTGATACACTAAATGGAGTTGGGCTGTTGATAGGTGGGCTAGCAATCCCTGCGCTAGCTCTTGCAAAGCTTGGTGAAGGATCATTTTCTGATGGTATTTCCATACTATTTAATTCAAAACCTGAATATCTTGCAGTA
>JAYNUL010000037.1:0-8009 GCA_038281125.1 Fidelibacterota bacterium
TACATAATGCAAATTTGATTTCTTTGCTTTGAGATTAGGAATGTATAGGTTGGTAGACTTTTTGATATACTGATTCTCTAAAACACTAGGCTCTGCTGAAAACAATAATGCAGAGGTAATTATAAAACAAAAAGTTGTAGAAATTTTCAATAAAGCATTCTTTAGAAATTTTCTAGATCTGATCATTGCTTAATATTAGTTGTTATCATTATAAAATACTAAAATATCTCAACATTGATATTACCCAGGAGGCCAACCAAATTCCCTTCCGCCCATGAGATGAAGGTGTATATGATAAACAGTTTGCCCACCTGCTGGATTGCAGTTAAAGTTTAATCTATAACCCGCCTCATCAATACCTAGATCTTCAGCCAAAAGCTTTGCAGTAAACACTAGCTCGCCCATCAGGCTTTTATGCTCCTCATTTAAATCATTCAATGTAGCAATATGAATTTTAGGAATGATTAATACATGTACAGGTGACTTTGGATTAATATCATTGAAAGCAATGATATTATCATTTTCGTAAATAATATTTGCTGATATGGATTTGTCAATGATTTTACAGAATAAACAATTCATAAATCCTCTCAGTCTAAAAATTCATTCAGTATGGAGAGAGTAGTCTGTGCTGCGGTTTCGGCTCTTAGCTTTCTATTACCCAATGAAAATAATTTCACCCCTAACTCTTTCAATAGATCTAACTCTTTTACGGAAAAATCGCCCTCAGGGCCTATCAATATATAAATAGGCAAGTTTTTATTATAATTAAATTTTTTCAATCTACTTTTGGCACCAATTACACCAGCAAAACATTGTTTCCTTGGTTTATTAAGCCATTTGACCATGGTATTTGGCTCCTTAATGACAGGGAAAAAACTGCGTTGGCATTGCTTTGCTGAGGCAGTAATGATTTTTTTACATCTTTCTATATTAACGGTCCTCTTTGTACAATGTTCTGCCACAAGAGGATGAATTTCCTTTACGCCCAATTCAGTAGCTTTTTCAATTAAACTCTCAAATCGATCCCTTTTTAATAGCGCTGGTGCAATAATAATTTCAATTGAATTTTCTCCCATTTGATCAATTAACTCTTCTATTCTTCCATGAACAATTCCTCCCTCCATTCTTTCGATTATTGCTTTGTATCCAAGACCTCTACCGTTTAACAAAGATATTACATCTCCAGGTCCTAAACGAAACACGTTAGAAGCATGATGAGATTCTCTTTTGTCAAGAGAAAATGAATTACCATTTACATTATCAGGGCTTATAAAAAATGCATTAGACACTATTTTGATCTACGATTAAATGAGATATGAATTAATCTACCAGTAAAATCATCTGAACCATCAAATTCTTTATATGGAAGAATCTCTAATCCAACCATAACTGACACAGAAGTTTGCCCAACCATTTTAAAATCTATCCCAGCACCAATAAATCCTCCTGAAGTTAGTTGTGTTTCTGGGTCACTCCATCTTTCCTTGAAACTCCCTTTTTCATATCCATCAACGACTAATACACCACCCATTCTTAAGGTTAGAAATGGAGAAAAATTATTTTCTATTTTACCATTGAATAAATAATAATTAGTGCCAAAGAAAAAGGGTAACATAACAAGACTCTTTCCCCCAACCGTCTGGTATTGCCCACTATAATAATTATAAACTATTGTTTCGTCGGATGCTTTGATATCATAAAATCTGACTTCTGCATTTAAGGAATAATTTTCCGAATCATGTATTGCTTGCCTTGTAACAAAAATTCCAGACCCACTTGTCCCGATATCTAAACCAAAACCATTATAAATTTGATTGAAATCAGCAAATAAAAAGGAACAAAAAGTTAGGCTAAGTAGTATTCTCATTTATAAAAACATCACATTATTGAAATTATTTCTGTTAACATCTATAAAGCGTTAATTGAAATTATTTTTAATGTCATCCTTAGTAGGCGGCATGTTATTTGATATTATCGTCAAATTCCGCATCTAGAATATCCATTTTAGAGACTCTCTTGTTAATTCTTTCTTTTTTCTTCTTTTCTTTAATGGACTGACCAAACTTGAAAATTGACAGCATTGGGATAAAAGCTTTATAAAAAAGGTAAAAAAGCGAGCCAATTAGTATCCACTTTATCATTTAATATCTGAAACCGGATTAAAAAACTTAGTACCTGATATAGGTTTCCTAATAAACTGAATTACCTCTTTCAAATCGTTTTCATTGTGTACAAAATCAATATTATTTGTATTTATAATTACTAATGGGGTCTCTTGGTATCGGAAGAAATATTCCGTATATACCTGACTCAATGCATCAATGTATTCATGGGTAATATCAGACTCCATCTCCCGTCCCCTATTTGAAATATTTTTCATCAGTGTGTCTGTAGATGCTTGTAGGTATATAACAAGGTCTGGTTTAATTATATTTCTCTCCAAAAGATTTGCTACGGTGTCATAGAGTTGCATCTCTTTTTCATCAAGATTAAGCGAGGCAAATAATCTATCCTTTACAAACATGTAATCGGTAACAAGTAGATTCTGAAACATATCCACTTGCCTTAGTTCTTGCTGCTGTCTATACCTTTGCAATAAGAAAAATAATTGTGTTTGAAATGAATATCTTTCTGGATCTTTATAAAAGTCAGGAAGGAAAGGATTCTCCTCAAATTCTTCAAGAACCAATCTCGCACCGAGTTCTTTGGACATTAGATTGGCGAGGCTAGTTTTGCCAACTCCAATTGGTCCTTCAATTGCTATATAGTACAAATTTTTCAAGCTTGTGTATCCATTTGATGTTTAATTACCCTTGAATTATCAGGACAGTGATTAATTAAATCTTTTATAGTCAAATTAGAGTGTGGAATTTGAAAGTCTGGCTCAACTTCGGCAAATGGAATTAAAATAAATTTTCTTAATGACACCATTGGATGAGGAAGAGATAACTCTTCAGTCTCAATAACTGCATCTCCATGAAACAAGATATCAATATCTATTAACCTGGGTTGATTTTTTTCCCTTTTTTCTGGCCGCCCTAACATCCTCTCAACTTTTTGGACAATATCTAAAACATCAAATGGCTTAAGAGTTGTGGAAAATCGTACTACAGAATTTAAAAAATCTGGTTGACCTTCATTGTATAGTGGTTCTGTTTCGTAATAGGAAGAACTAATTATATCTGAAATTTCAAAATTGATTGACAAAGCCATTGTGGCTTGTGCCAAGTTTGACTCCCTATCTCCAATATTTGAACCAAGTGAAAGGTATACCATGTTCGATTTCATTTAATTACCTCTCTCCAGCTCTACTTCAACCGTATCAAAATTTGCTGAAATTGGAGCATGAGGTTTTCTTATCCTAATTATTACTTTGTTTATCGTATATCTAGATGCTAATTCTGTCGCAATATCCTCTGCAACAGATTCTATCAAATTTCTATCTTTTGAATTAAAGACATCCGTAATAATTCCTACTGCCTCATCATAATTAACGGTTTTAGATAAATCATCAGACTTTCCTGCGCTTTTAAGATCTAAAAATAACTCTACATCTAGTTCAAATAGACCATCTTTTTCTTTTTCAAATTCATAAACTCCATGACGGCCAGGAATTTTAAGGTTGATAATCCTTATACAGTCCATCTTATTTTACTAATTGTACCTTTTGAGAGAATGATGTGTTTTCAAAGGACAATTGAATAAAATAGATGCCAGAGGAATGCGTTTCAGCATTCCACCTAAATTCATGCATGCCAGGATTCAATACTCCTACCTGGTGCTTTTCAATTTCATGGCCTCGAACATCATATATAGAAATTAGTGGTTTAATGGTACCTAATTGCTCAGGAACAAAGTATTGCATCGATGTTTCAGCATTAAATGGATTTGGATAAGCAGGATAAATTATTATTTCTGGTTTTATTGGTATGATGCCCCCCATTGATATATATTCAATTTCTTTTAATATCCAATTATCTGGGTCAACCCAGATTGCCTGAGGAGGTCCTTCAATTGGTCCTAAGTTATATTGTTGTAATTGGCCTTGATTATATAATCTGAAATTCAATGTGTCACCCGGTACTATGACCATTAATTCAATAGGCATATGAAAGTATTGCCAATCTTGAGTCTGCTCAATAGTAAGTATTAAATCGTTCGACTCAGACAGTTCCCAAGACACCCCATACTTTGGATAGTATTCTCCGTATATCCACTGCTGGAAAAAATCGTTTAAGTCCATTCCAGACATTTGCTCGCACACTGATTTGAAATCTTCTGTTGTCGCAGCAGAATAGGCTAGTGAGTCATTGCTGCCATATGCCTTCAATGTCTCAAAAAATAGACTATCACCCAGCACCCCTCGAAGCATATGCACTACCCATCCTGCCTTGTTATAGGTTAGATTTAAATTAAATATTTGGCTGGCAGTATTTGGCTCCTCTACATAAATGGTTCCAGGGCCAAAATAAGATCTGCTCTGCCAATACTCTTTATAAGCTTGAAAACCACCCGTTTCTTCCTCCCAGATAGATTCAGAAAATCGTGCGAAACCTTCATTGAGCCATATATCGTGGAAACTTGCACAGGTTACTAAATTCCCCCACCATTGATGTCCTAGTTCGTGGGCGATAAGCCACTGGGAGTAACCGCCCATGCTTGATATTGTTTGATGCTCCATTCCACCGCCTCTTCCAAAATCAGCGTGGCCATATTTTTCACCCATAAATGGATACTCACCAAAACGATCAGCAAATACCTCCATCATATCATCTGTTAACATGTAGTTGTTATATACTTGATCATAATTATCAGGGTATACATAATACTCTAATGGAAGGGTATCACCATTTAATCCAATGTATTGATCTTCCCATTTTGTGTAGGGATAGGAGGTAATTGAGACTAAATAAGTGCAAATTGGGTAACGCTCAGACCAGTGATATTTTTTTTTACCGTCTCCAAGCTCAATCTCCTCCACTAGCACACCATTAGAAACGGCAGTCTGATTATCTGGAACAATAATGACAATGTCTAAAGAATCTGCCTTGTCCGATGGGTCATCTTTGCAAGGCCACCAATCTCTAGCTCCGTATGGTTCAGACAGCGTCCATATGTGATCAATTCCCAAATGTTCATCAAAATTAAATGATCCAAAACCTGTAGAGGGAGGACTGCCATGATAGAAAATCTGCAAGCTGAAGTCATATCCCTCTGGAATTGTGACATCAGGAGCCGGTATCTTTATCATATTATTATTATGCAAAAAACTAGAAGGTTCACCATATACCATAACAGAATCAACAATTAGTTCACTTGTTAGGTCTAACTCAATCGAGTCTGGTTGGTTTATCCCAACTGAGCCATTTACAATGACTGAGCCAATAATCTGTTCATCATCGATGTTAATCTCAAGGTTAATTCCATAGTAGCCAATGTCAATTTTTCCCTGATTATCTGTCAAGGAAGATTGAGCAGATAACCACTTTCCAACTAACCTATCATTCTTGCAAATTTCAAAAGGTGTATCTGATAACTTTTGTCCATAGGTAAATGTTGAGAAAACTGTCAGGATCATTAATTCTCTAGTAACTATAGTGAGGCCCAGCTTATTAAAATTTAAAAAATGAAAAACACCAGTTACATGTTTATTCCAGCCATCTATCAAAATAACTAGGCTGTTGAAAAACATTATTCTTTTCCGGGTTTTATCTTATCAAATTTGAGGTTCTCGTATTTCTCCCACATATTAGAACCAGATGCTTCAGCAAAGCGATAGGCAAATTCTAGAGACTCTATAAATGGTCTGTTCGCATACTCTCCATGGGAATAAAATTCGTCAATCCACCTTACTATCTCAGATATTCTAACTAACTCTAGCTGGTCAAAGATACCATATACCATTTCTGCTCGGTTTTCATAATACCACTGTGTAATATCTCCATACCCAACACTACTTTTCAGTTCAGAGTGCGTTTCATATACCTGCGTCAAATAGGAAAAGAGAAATATTTCTTTTTCTTCTTGTGTGAGTGTTTTCCAATAGGTAACAACAGGTGACAGGGTGCCTTCAGCATTCTGGGAAAATAAAAGCGTAAGGGCAAATATGATAATGAGCTTTCTCATAATAGTCTCTTTTTTAACAACTTACTTGATTTAATAAGCCTAATAATACGATTCTCCTATGCAGATGGACAATGTTAATCATTCACGGGTTCAACCCAATCTCCATTAGAATCAATTAGCTCTATCAGTGCATCTACCGCATCAGATGCTTGAATATTCTTCTTTACGACCTGTTGACCTTTATATAGTGAAATTAACTCTGGACCGGTACCTACATAGCCATAGTCTGCGTCAGCCATTTCACCTGGCCCATTTACAATGCATCCCATTATGCCAATTTTGATTCCCTTCAAGTGATCAGTACGTTTTCGAATCTTTGCAGTTGTTTCTTGAAGATCAAACAATGTTCTTCCACAAGAGGGACATGAAATATATTCCGTCTTTGATATACGAGTCCTGCTTGCCTGAAGAATACCAAATGCAGTCTGATTGATATAGGATTGATCGCTTTCATAATCCATCCAGACTCCATCGCCCAATCCATCAATCTGTAAACCACCTACATCCACAGATGAATATATTAAAAACTCCTCTTTTGAAAATCCTCTATAGGTTCTTCCAATAATAACGGGGTTATGGATGTTTTGGTTCATTAATTCAGCAATGAATCGTCTCTGCTCGTGTATGCCCTGGTTCTGTTTTGAATGAACAATAAGGGTACAATTTTTAAGTGCACGTATTTGGTCAAAAAAATTATCCTCAGGATTGCAAACAAGAAAAGATTTATCCTCATGGTCAATTAAATCAATATCTGAGAAATGATATAGTGGGTAATGCCGTGATTTTGATTCAATAACGGAGTGATGTTGTATTATACCCAGCGTGCCTGGTATTTCAAAATCAAGCGAATTTGATCCAATATATAAAAAGTCGATGGCTATATCGGAGATATGCCATTTATCCTTTTTAGCTGCATACAAATAGCCAAACGTACCTAAATCTTCAGGCTTTATTGATAAACAACTAGATAAATCTCCAATGACTCTTGGAACCTGATCAGAACCAATGTTTAAGATTTGATATGTTTTTCTCCTTTCATGGAAATATGGATCATATGGTATACCATTCATAACTAGATTATCGTTTTCAATAGTTTTTCGTTTTTCATATCTATCTGCGAGTATTTTTGCAACAGGAATCTCTTTCTCTGGCTCCTCAGTGAGGCTTACTCTGATAGTATCACCCAGCCCATCCTCCAATAACGTTCCTATACCAACCGAAGATTTAATACGCCCATCCTCTGCCTCACCTGCCTCCGTTACACCAAGGTGCAATGGATATTGCATCCCCTCCTCGCTCATTTTTTTAACCAACAGCCTATACGCTTGCACCATTACATGAGTATTACTTGCCTTCATAGATAATATGATTTCGTGATAGGATTCATCTTCAGCAATCCTTAAAAACTCCATAGCCGATTCAACCATTCCTAGTGGTGTATCACCATATCGACTCAAAATTCTATCTGAAAGGGAACCATGATTGGTTCCAATTCTCATTGCGGTCCCGTGTCGCTTACATTCATCAATAAGAGGTACGAATTTTTCTTTAATCCTTGCCAATTCATCACAATACGAAACATCAGTATACTCATGAATCTCAAATTTCTTTCTATCTGCATAATTCCCAGGGTTGATTCTCACTTTTTCAACAATAGATGCTGCCACGATTGCAGCATTAGGAGTAAAATGTATATCAGCAACAATTGGAACCACGTACCCATTTTTTATCAACCCATCTTTAATTGGTTCTAAGTTTCTGGCCTCTTTGATACTTGGTGCAGTTATTCGAACAATTTCACAACCAGCATCAATCATCCTCATTGACTGATCAATGGTTGATTTTGTATCCATAGTATCGGTAGTAGTCATCGATTGTAT
>JAYNUL010000037.1:8109-11866 GCA_038281125.1 Fidelibacterota bacterium
TATGCATTTCCAAGAACGATATCTAACTCTGCAGTGTATTCATCAATAGTTTTATTTACTTGCTCTAAAGCCTTAACGTAATCTTTTTGATAGAAGGAGAGCAAGGCTCTTTCATAGTCTAGATAGGGTAAGTACCACTCCAACTGCCTTGTTGTTAAATTACTTGACATAACTTTCATATCTTCAATTATTATTTGGGATAGGTAAATATCTTCAGTGCGAATGAGAGACTCTAAATATAATAAGTTAAAATAAAAGTTATTAGGAAAATTACTAGCAAGATCTTTGGCGTGCTCGAGCGCAAGAATGGGATCATTTTCTACCCATAGATAAAGATTACTTAAAATAGCTTTTGCTTCTATCCACGACCAATGGCCTTCATCTGCAGCAAGTGCAATCCTGTGTATGCCTGATTCTGTAGATGGTTCAAGATCATAAAGCCTGACCGCCCAGCTAATGAGGGGACTACTTATACCCGCAAAATATTCAACTATCCCTATAGGAAGTTGGGCATCTTTCATATCAGGAGATTCTTTCGCAACATCCTTTATGATAGTAAAACCTTTGTAAGATTGAAAAAGAGTCCTCAGCCATTGTTTTTTTCCGAGAGCAACTCTTGCTGAAAGCCCCAATGCAGATCCTTGGTATAGTTTATAATTTGGATCGTAACCAAATTTTTCAACTAAATCATCATAAACTGGTTTTACCTCCTCAAGATCATCATGCAAAATATTATAGGTCTCTTCCACCGGGAGATTAGCCTGCGATCTTACCCAACGAGATGCCGCCCAAATAAGGTGCACTCCTGGATGTTCTGGAAATCTCTCACGCGCCTCAGTTAATAGGTCCACAGCCTTATCAAAATCGTAATTATAGAATGCATATACTCCTTTTTTTACAAGGGTATCTCCATTGTAATAATCTTTTGCATAAATAATTGTCAGAGACAGTATTATGATAAAAGGACGAATGGTTTTGAACAAATGGTGTACTATTATTATAATTTTGATTAGATATAAAAAATATCTAGGAACCTTGAGAAGACAAGATTAGCCATCCTTTGGACTCATTATTTTCTGGCTTTAACTCTAGGCTTTTTTTCCAAGATGCTCGGGCTAATTGTTTTTCACCCATTTCCCAATAAGTAATTCCCATTCCCATATAGGCACCAGCATCATTTGGTATCAGTTCAAGAGCCTCTTGGAATGCTATGAGAGATTCATTGTACATGTTTTTACCTCTGTAGAACTTGCCTAATACTCCCATGGCTCCCGGAAGCCAAACGGTAGTATTATTGTTTACAGATAATGCATTCTTAAACGCCTGCCGTCCCATGGTTGGGTTACCTATACGATTATATTCAACTGCCAAAACGTAATAGGTCTGAGGTAACAAAGTTTTGACAATAGGATCGTTTGGTCTGTAGTGCAATAGATCTTCCCACGAGGCTGCAGTTCTGCCCCATTCATGTGCATTAAAATAACTTAATCCCTGCATATAACGATAATCAGCATTATCGGAGTCTAAGTAAACTGCATCACTGTAGGATAGTGCAGCATAGACGTAGCGACCTTGCTCAAAATATAGATCTGCTAAAGCAACATGCGGTTGAAGATCCTTGGGATTTAGTTTGATTGCTCTTTGGAATGACCTCTTTGCCTCTTCTGTACGACCAAGTTTTAAGTGGTTTTCACCAATTAGCTGAATAAAACCAGTATGAGTTGGATATTTTTCAGATGCTTCTTGTGCCTTATTTAATGCTTCAGTGAAGTCACCAGCAGCCATTATCTCTCTGATTGTATTGATATGTTGAGCAGGACCATCGGGAGCTTTTTTTGATGAATATCCGAGCACTTCTCTGCTTAATTGTTTTTGCTCTTCAGTTGAAACAAACATGGACATAGCATCAATGGTTGCTTCGTGGTTTGGATCTAGATAGAGAGCTTCTTCGAAGGCATATTTTGCCTTTTGATATTCTCCAAGATCGGCATAAAGAGAGCCCAAAAAGAAGTGTGCATCTGCATTGTAAGGATTCTTACCTACCTCTTTCAAATATATCTCCTTAGCAGAAGAATGATCGCCATTTGCTTGATAGTGCATTGCCAACTGTCTCTGGACATAGAGATTGTCAGGATTCATTCTTGATTCTTTTTCGAAATCTTCAGTAGTAAAAAATGGCTTGGACTCAATGGCAACCGTTTGCTTTTTTGGTTCATTATCGTAAAAGTACCTGGTCGCACGGGCTAGTTCCTTGTTTGAGGCTTGTAATTCTCCGGTGAGATTAAATAACTCATCCGCATATTTAGCAGAATTAAAACGATCTTTCTTTACAGTTGAATTATCCGAATTAATGTCACCTTGGTTTGATTCAGTGTTCTCTGATTTTACTTCTTTTTCTGGCTTCTTCTTTTTTCTTCTTTTTTTCTTTTTAGACTTACTTGAGGATTCTTTTTTATTTGAAGAGGATTTTTTACTGGAGCTTTTTTTCTTTTTCTTCCTCTTCTTCTTTGTTTGTTCGGAGGCAGATTCAGCACGCAAGTCCCCCGCCTGAGAAACTGGTAGTCCACCAAGGATAAAGACCAATAACAAAAGATATTTTATGAATTTCATGAAGTCATATTCTCGAATTGCAGAAAAAATTACACATTTTGACCAATTTTGAAAGCTTTTTATTTAAAAATTGGGTTTTCGTTTTTCTACCAAAAACAATATCCAAATTTACATTTTTTCCATTCCACCAATTTTACAGCATGCTGGAAGCGACTCGTAAGCTTCGGAATTCGCTAAGGTCTCATTTGCCTGATATCCCAAATTGGATATGGCCTTCTCGATCTTGAGTAGATCTGTTTTTTGGGCATCAAAAGAAACTTTTGTTGTTTTTGTTGAAAGATCAACCGTTGAACTCGCAACACCATCAACTTTAGCAAGACCTACTTCAATATTTCTCTCACACATCCCACATTGAATAGTTGGTGTCATAACCGTGACATCTATTTTTTCTGCTCCACAGCCTATGAAAAGGCAAATAAGAATTACCATTAGTATATTATTTTTCATTATTTCTCCCATTTATATGATTGATAAGTTTTATTTCACTAGTTTAGAAAGTTGTTTAAAAAGATTGCCCTCTGCATGACCTTTTAGTTCAAAGAGTATCATCTCAGTAGTTGTTAAAAAGCCTCCATTGTTTCTTATCCTATCAAGAGCAACATCGTGATTGGTTTTTTTTCTTGAAGATACAGCATCTGCAACAACCTCAACGTGTTTTCCTAAAAGGCTCATCTGTCTCTCAGTCTGATAGACACATATATGGGTCTCAATACCGGCCAAGATATAACCATCTACATTAGAGAGTTCATCACACTTTGAATTAAACCTGTGATCAGAGGCGCAGGAAAACGACGATTTAGGAATTGGCTCGACATCACTCAGAATGCTACGAACTGATTTGACAGTATGACCAAGTTTTTGAGGGACCTGCTCGGTGACTATAATTGGTAAATCAAGTAATTTAAATCCTTTAATGAGTATCTCAAGATTCGTAAGTAGATTATCCTTGTCTTGTACAACAGGATATAATTTTTCTTGAAAGTCTATGACGACTAAACACGGATTTTTCATAGGTCAAAATTAAACTCAAACTTATTAATAATTTTCCACTCATCTACATTATCTGGGGTAAAAGCGATTCCTACCGAATGAAAATTTATAAACCTTTCTAAGTGGATTTCTTTAGCTATATGCCTCATTTCATCAG
>JAYNUL010000038.1:0-3247 GCA_038281125.1 Fidelibacterota bacterium
ATGAATTTGGATTACAATCTTTTAAAATTATTCAAAAAGCATGGAAAGAGATAATTCCATTCACCGATGAGCCAATTATAGTTAATATAAATGGAAATGATCTCAACTTATATGCTTTGATCAAGGAAAAAATAAACAAATTTGATAAAAGACTTATCTTAAATGGGAAATTAGAAAAAGAATTAATGAAAACATTTATAGATAGAAATAATTCGATTTCAATTGAGGTGAGAGATGCAAAAACGAATAAACTTTTACCAGGAGTTCCCATCAGCATATCTATTTTTGATACTGAACAGGTAATCTATTCTGACGAAAAAGGAATTGTTAAAAAGGATATTAAACCCATAATTAACCCAGGTTCCTTTGAAATTAAATTTCAACTTGATAAAGAATCGATTTGGAGTAAAGATAATCATGGTCTTGAATTTGATCCAAGTTTACACTCTATCAGCGTAAATGTTCTGCCAGCAAATGGAAATATAATTTCCTCTGAAAAGAATCTAGGAAACATAATGGAACAAAATATTATTGAGCCATTTCTGAAAAAAATGCTAAATACTAGACTAGAGTATGTAGAAAGCAATCCAGATTTTGTAATAAGAGTAGAATCAGATACAGAAGAAAGATCAAAAAGAGTCAGTGATAATTTTCCTCATTTTGTTTTTGGAAAAGCATTAATTACATTTACAGAAAATTCTAATGATAAAGAATTCTTTTCAACACAAGTTTCTAATATTAAGGGCGGTGATTTTGATTCAAGAGAGTTTGCTGGGTTACGATCCTATGATAAAATGATGAAAGAAATAAAGGCTCAGCTTGAAAAATCTGTATTTACAAATTATGTCATTAATTAAATCAAAAATTAAAATGGAATTCAAAGAAAAAAAACTTGGATATACTATTGCCATATTATCTATTTTTACAGCTTTCATAATGATCAGTGAGTGGAAAAAGTATGAGGAAAAAGTAATATTCGCCTCAAAAAAACCAATTATAGATAGTCTGAACTACGATGCTAACGTAACTGTTGAAACAGTAGAAAAAATAAATTTATTGGAAAAAATGGCTATGGCTGAACGTGAAAAAATAAAAGTGATGATCGAGCATGATAATTCTCCTCTCACAAAGACTTATCCAATGATTTTAGATGCTACTAATTCCTTTGACCCTGATGTTGGAGATAACATTCAGTATGTTTGGAAGCAAATATCTGGTAATAAAGTTGAAATAATGCCTAATCCATTTTCTGGAAAAGTTAGCTTTGAGGCAGAGGCAGGGGAGTATACATTTGAGTTAACTATATCAGATGACTACGGTTCAAAAGCAACTATGACTAAAACCGTTGTAATTGAACCAGAACCAAATATGCCTCCTGTAATAGATATGGTCGTACGCCAGGGCTCCGAATTAAATTAGATTTACATCCCGCTTTAAATTTTTAACTTACGCCTCAAAATTTTAAAATAAATTGATATAGTTGAGCATTATTGAATGAACGAACAAGTAGTATTAGGTATAGACATAGGTGGTACCAATACTGTATATGGGCTAATTACCAAAGATGGAAACGTAATTCATCATGAAAGTATTCCAACAAACGGTTCCCTACCCATAGCTGACCTGCTCAATAGACTAGATTCCAAGGTGAATGAAGCCCTATCAAACTATCAAGAAATCGAAAAAATAATTGGAGTTGGTATTGGAGCGCCTAATGGCAATCATTTTACTGGAATGATCCAAGATCCGCCAAATTTGAGCTGGGGAAATGTAGATGTAATTACGCTTTTTGGTGAAACTTTTAATTGTAAAGTAGATCTCACAAATGATGCAAATGCTGCAGCGCTTGGAGAAAAGCATTTTGGTATTGCAAAAGAAATGGAAGATTTTGTTGTGATAACACTTGGTACTGGTCTTGGTAGTGGAATATTCTGTGGAGGAAAACTTTTATATGGTCACGATGGCTTTGCAGGTGAAATGGGTCATATATGCATTGAAGTTGATGGTAGAATATGTAATTGTGGAAACAAAGGTTGTTTGGAGGCTTATGCATCAGCAGGTGGAATAAAAAAAACAATTAAAAATCTTCTTTTAGAATACCCTAATAATGAATTTCTAAAAAGTTTAGATGGTAATAAAGTAGACGGACTCCTACTTGATTCAGAATTTGATAATGGTAATGAGATTGCAAAAGAAATTTATGCTTTTACAGGAACAAAGCTTGGTCAAGGTTTGGCACAGGTTGCGACTTTGCTAAGTCCAGAGGCATTTATTTTTTATGGCGGATTTAGCAATGCTGGTCATCGCATATTAGATCCCGCTAAACAATCAATGGACCGACACTTAATTAATAATCATGCAGATGATATTAAGCTTCTTCAATCTGGACTTCCTCAGGGGCAGGCAGGAATTTTAGGCGCAGCATCCCTGATCTGGAGCTCTCTAAAACTTTAAATATTATATAGCTGTCAGCATATCCCATGCCTTTTAGTTTAGCTATTGTTTTTTTAAAATCATCTAAATATAATATCTTCATTTTCAAGTCATCGAAAGGTATGTATTCATATTTAACTGAATTGTTCAATTTCAATGAAAAAACTTAAATTGCTTCTCAGCAGCCAAAGAACTGCTATATTTATATTACTTATTTTAAATTTATTACAATTAAGGTACTTGGGACACATGCGCGAAAGATTAAAGCAGTTAGAAAATCAATTAACCAATCTTGAAAATACTTTTTTAAAAAAGGGAAATGGGAAAAGTTTGCAAGATTAAACATTCTGTATACTATTTATTAACGATATTTATACTATTTAACTGTGCTGGCTCTCCACCGGCACCAATTCCAGAACCGGTGCCGGAAGTTGTTATAAGTACTGTTGTCGTCCCGCCAAACCCTCCCCAATCAATTTTGATACACCCCATTGAATATGATCGTAATTCAATGATCATTAAATGGGGTGCTTCAAAAGATAATAATTTTGAAAAATATAATTTACTGACCACGCAAGATGGTTCTAGTTCTGTGGATACACTATCAATAATTGAAGATGTAAAAGATACAGTATTTGTCCTAGACCAATTTGATCCAACAATTGCGAATTGGTTTTGGATATTAATTGAGAATAAGTCAGGACTTAGCACAGAAGGGGTAAGAGCAACACATAAAATTGAGACAACTCCTCCAACTCAAACTACAATATTACCCATTGAGTTTGATGACCAATTAAAAATTAGATGGATGCGT
>JAYNUL010000038.1:3347-11555 GCA_038281125.1 Fidelibacterota bacterium
AACTACAATATTACCCATTGAGTTTGATGACCAATTAAAAATTAGATGGATGCGTAATGATGATCATGATTTTTATGCTTACGAGGTATATCAATCATTAGTTGCTGATATGAGCAATAGGATCAAGTTAAAAACTTTGGAATCGAATGACGATACTCTTTTTGTTTTGCCAATGGACAACATCTACTTTTACCAAATTATTATAAAGGATTATTGGGGGCTTGAATCTTACAGTAACATTATTAAGGGAGACTATATTGTAAAAATATGGAATAAAGAGTATTCTATTTTATCAACCAAGGAAATTGACCTATCTTCAATGAAGTTGTTTGGAGAAATACCAAGTAAATTAGGATTATTATCAAATCTTGAAATTTTGAGACTACAAAACAACTTTCTAAGTGGTTCTATTCCAGAAAGTTTTTCGAATCTAAAAAAGCTTAGGTTATTAAACCTTAGTAATAATCATTTAACTGGAAGCATTTCTGATCAAATTAATGAACTTGTTTCGCTAGAAGAGTTATGGTTATCGAGAAATCAATTCTCAGGAGAGCTTCCTTATCAAATATTCCTTTTATCAGATCTTACTCACTTAAACATAAGTGAAAACCATATAAAGGGCAACTTGAGCGAGGCTATTTCAAGATTATCTAAACTTGAGTACCTCAATTTATGGGATAATCAGCTTAGTGGCTTTATACCGCCGGAAATTGGATCTTTGTCTAAATTAGAATTTTTAAATTTAAGTGGCAATCAACTAGTTGGAAGCATACCACCAGAAATAGGGAATGCTAAACTTCTTCAGTCTATTGCTTTATTTGAAAACAATCTATCTGGAACACTACCTGTTTCGTTGACTGAGCTACCGGAACTAAAGTATTTAGGGCTTTTTGATAATAATTTTGAAGGCAATATTGCTAGCAATTTTCTAAGTATTTTAAATCTATCCTATCTAAGACTAAACAAGAATAGGTTTGATACTATTAATCATGATTCTATGTGTGCATCGGGATATGACTGGAGAAACTTTATCTATTATGATGTTTCTGATAACCCTTTTAAAAATTTTTCAACCTGTTTTCAAACGAGGGAAATATTAGAAATCCAGTCTTCTATTTTAAGAAAATAGTTAGCTTGACTAGCTAAGTAATTTCTATCTTAATTTTTTTAATTGTAGTTAGATTTTGGTTGTTAACATAATGGTTTTAATAAAGTGAAAAAACTGAAAAATAGTTTAATAATAAATAGAATTTTTCAACTCCTGCTGTTTTATTTATTTCTCATTAGTTGCGAGCAAGAGACCAATCAAAAACTCATCCTTCCTCCATTATTTTCTGATGGAATGGTATTACAAAGAGATACATTAGTTCACGTTTGGGGTCATGGCAAACCGGGTCAGTTAGTTACTTTGGATGGGTCATGGAATTTTTCAAAGACCACGCGTGTAAATGATTCTGGTTCATGGAAGGTAGCCATATCAACATCAAAGGATCCAGGCCCCCATACTTTAGTGATTTCAAGTGCAAAAGAGACTTTGAAAATAAATAACCTTTTGTTTGGAGAGGTGTGGTTAGCAGCTGGGCAGTCAAATATGGAAATGGATTTTGATTATTGTTGTAATACCACAGATTCTGCAAGTAAAGTATTGAGAGAGACTCATTATCCATTAATAAGGATGTTCAATGTAAAAAAGACCTTAGAGTATGAACCTACTACTTATGCAGATGGTTATTGGATGGAGGCTGTTGGGGAGGATGTCACATCATTTAGTGCAGTAGGATTCTTTTTTGCGAAATCAATATATGAGGAGCTTAATATTCCGGTAGGAATTATACATTCAAGCTGGGGTGGCTCTAGGCTTGAGGCATGGACTAGTCGTGAAGTCTTAGAACAAATTGATGGATATGAAGAACTTTTTGTCGATCTAGCTATTGATATCGACGAAAATAAAAGGGCAAAAGATTGGTTTTCTAAACATAGATCAATTGTCCCTCCGTCGCATGGTTGGGACCTTTTTTTAAGCGAATATATCAAAAAAAAGGATGAGAACATTGATTATTTGAATTACTTTCTTGGTGATTGGAGACAACTAGATACATTGGGCGTAGAAAAAATCAATGATACAACTAATCAAATTTGGAAATCAATAGTCAAAGGTAAAACTGTAGATGATCTTTTTGGAACTGAGAATTTTAGTGGTGTAACACTTTTTAAGAATTATTTTCAAGTAGATGATGTAAATAAAAAGGTATATGTAATAATAAAACCTAAAAAAGATCTTCCATGGGGATTATGGGAGTATGATGTCTACATCAACTCTAATAAATTGCTTAGTTCATTGATTAGTATTAAAAAAGAGGATTATAAGTTTAATAAAATAAGTCGAACTATAGAAGTTGATCCATCTTATTTACTACTTGGGGATAACCAAATTACTTTGAGGATAATAGGGATCCCAAGTACCGGAGACATTTCTATTACTAATGGCAGTAGCGAACAAACTAACTTAAAGGATGGTTGGCAATGTGCGCTAATAGCAGAAGAATGGTATCAAATTAGAGATTATGTTTATCCTTATACTTCACTTTATCAATATGATGGTTACAAAGATTTATCTAGCCAGCCCCAAAAAACAATAATTAATCATAGTTCTCCAAGCATCCTCTATAATGGTATGATTAATCCATTAATTCCATTTACAATTAAAGGAATGATATGGTATCAAGGTGAATCAAATATTGTAAGCGGCGATCCAAAATTCAAAACTTATGATACACTTATGACATTATTCATTGATGATCTACGAAAAAAATGGGACAGTAATCTTCCTTTTTATTTTGCTCAAATTGCACCCTACTTCAACTATGGAGGCATGTCACCCTATTTCAGAGAAGCACAAGCAGGCTTGCTTAGAATTCCAAATACTGGTATGGTAGTGACAATGGATATTGGTGAGATCTATGATATTCATCCTTCAAACAAGCATGATGTAGGTGACAGGTTTGCAAGGTTAGCATTAATGAATCAGTATAATAGAGATATCGTTTCATATGGTCCAGTTTTTAAAAAAGCAAGGCAGCATAATAAAAGGGTTTTTATTGAATTTGACCACATTGAAGAAGGATTAGTCTTAGATAATTCTTTAAAAAGTGAGTTTGAACTTGCAGGAAAAGATCAGGTTTACCGTCCTGCAATAGTTGAAAATCATGGAACCTTTCTGGAGTTAATATCACTAGATGTAGATAACCCTCGATTTCTAAGGTACGCTTATTCCGATACTTCCTATGCTACTTTATTTAATTCAGCAGGGCTACCCGCTTCATCATTCTCAGATACAATAAAAATTAGCAGCATTACTAAAACATCAGATAAATTTCATAAATGATTGGATTATGAAAAAGTATAGAGTCAATTATATTGTTTTATTATTTATTATATTTTCAGAGATAGGTAGTTCTTCAGAGCTAAAACCAGGTGATAAAGCTCCTCCATTTTCACTGATTAAACTTGAAAATCAAGAATATGTTAAATCTGAGGATTACTTGGGTAAGAAAAATTTAGTTATATGTTTCTTTTCTTCTTGGAGTAGGTCTTTTAATAAACATTTTCCTCAGCTTGTCAATATTTCCGAAAAATACGACAAAAACGCTGAAGTTATATTTATTGCTGTAAAGGAAAAGAAACCTCTTATAAAAAAATATATTACTAAACGAGGTATCTCAATTCAGGTTGTTATGGATAAATTTGGAAGAACGTTTAAAAAATTCCATGGAAAATCTATACCATTATTAGTAGTCATAGATAAGAAAGGAATCATTCTATATACTAATGATGATTTGCAAGATGGATTTGAAAATGATTTGGTTAAAAGTATACAATAAATTAACTCGTTGATGCTTTTCAATTATATGAAACCCAGTGGTTTTATTAAAGAAAATTTGACAAATAAAATTCATCATATCATTTTCATCCTTTCTGCCTTGATAATCTCATGTGAAAGTTCAAAAAATGGCCTTCCAAATGAATCAAATATGGTTTTGATTCCAGGAGGAAAATTTATGATGGGCAGTACGGACTCAATTAGTTTTCCAGATGAATATCCACAACATGAAGTTACTGTCCATTCATTTTTAATGGATAGGTATGAGGTTACGAATAGACAATTCCTTGCATTTGTGAATAGTACTGGTTACGTAACTACTGCAGAAAGAATGTTTAAGTATTTTGACTCTAGTTCAGGAGATTCACTATCAAGGAAAGGTTCGCTCATTTTTGATACCAGCGATCTTTCCTATGATGTGCCTTTTAATGATCTAAAATGGTGGAAATGGCGTGAAAATGCCTACTGGAAGGAACCGTTTGGTCATGGAAGTTCAATATCTGATTTAATGGACCATCCAGTGGTTCACATAAGCTGGTATGATGCCAATGCTTATGCTAAATGGGTTAATAAAAGATTGCCTACTGAATCAGAATGGGAGTGGGCAGCCAGAGGTGGGAATAATAATATTAAATATCCTTGGGGTAATTCTGAACCAGATAGATCCTATGATAAAGCAAATCTTTGGCAGGGTATCTTTCCATTTTTCAATGATAAAAAGGACGGCAGTGAGTGGACATCAAAAGTAGGTTCCTATTTATGCAACGGATATGGTCTATATGATATGGCTGGAAATGTATGGGAGTGGTGCCTAGATGAATATGATCAAAATGCATACAAAAAAAAATCAAGGAAAATAAAGGTAAGAAAAATAAATGAAAAAGCAGACAGAGAAGATAAAAATGACATTATAAAAGAAAGGGTTATGAGAGGTGGATCATTCTTGTGTGATGAAGCCATTTGTAGAGGGTATAACATTACAAGAAGAATGCGATCAACTCCAGATACTGGCTTTATTCACACCGGGTTTAGGTGTGTCAAGGAAATAGGATAAATAGCCCATATGTTAAACTTTTTTGATAGATCTAAGAATTTGAGGTTAATTAAAAATATTTATCATTTCTTTTTACTGATAACAATGCAATTTTATTTTTCCTGCACTAACAATAGTCACCAGTATAATGTACTATTCATAGCAGTTGATGATCTCAATGACTGGGTCGGTTTCATGGATGGAAATCAACAGACACAAACACCACATATGGATAATTTTGCTGATAAGGCTATGGTATTTGATAATGCACATTGTCCGGCTCCATTATGTAGTCCATCTCGAACGGCTGTAATGTCAGGGGTAAGACCTTCAACTTCTGGTATTTACAATAACTCCCCGCATTTTCGTGTTTCACCGGTTCTGAAGGATATATTGACAATACCAGAATACTTTGCAAAGCATGGAGACTATTTTACCTCTGCTAGAGGAAAAATCTTTCACAATGATACAGGTCAATTAGCTGAAAAAAACTCATGGGTAGATTTCCAAGAAATGACCGGGATCACAATGAATAATCATAAAAATAAAACAAAAAACATGCTAGTCAATAATATGCCCTACTTTAATAGAAAACAAGGGAGCCTAGATTGGGGACCGATTGATGTATTGTTTGAGGAAAGCTCTGATGCACAAACTGCACTCTGGGCTGCAAGTGAGCTTCAAAAAAATCATGACAGGCCCTTTTTTTTAGCATGTGGCATATATAGACCACATTTACCCTGGCATGTTCCAAAAGAATATTTTGACAAATTTCCTATTGAAGACATTCTTCTCCCTAATACCAATGCTAATGATCTTGATGATATTCCAGCTAAAGGCATTGAAATGTCAGATGGTTTGACAATGGAAGGGGATTATCAACGAATTGCTAGACATGAAAAGAAAAGAGAAGTGGTACAGGCATATCTTGCTAGTATAAATTACGCAGATCAGTGCGTTGGGTTAATCCTGGATGCACTAAATAATTCTCGATATAAAGATAACACGATTATTATTCTCTGGGGAGACCATGGATGGCACTTTGGCGAAAAATTATCTTATAGAAAATCAAAATTATGGGAAGAATCCACAAGGGTTCCATTAATGATTTCCGTTCCCGGTATTACCAAACCAGGATCAAGGAGTAAAAGGGCAGTTAATTTGATTGATATTTACCCGACACTTTTAGATTTATGTGATTTACCCCGTAAGGAAACAAACGAAGGAAGAAGTATTACATCAGTTCTAAAGAACCCTAGCATAGATTGGCCTTATCCATCCATTACTACAATGGGCTATGGAAACCATGCCATAAGATCAGAAAAATGGCGATACATTCAATATGAGGATGGCACCGAAGAACTATACGATAAACGATCAGATCCATTGGAATGGAGTAACCTAGCATCAAAAGAGCAATATGTGGATATTAAACAAGATTTAAAAAAATGGCTACCAGGTGTAAATAATAGGATAAGAATGAAAGAGATTGGAAAAAGAGGTCAAAGAAAAAAAGTAGTGACAGGATTATATTAATAAGGATGAATTATTTTATGACATTGTCATATAGGATCATGTTTGTTTATCTATTTTTATATTTTGGAGTCATTTCATGTGGAAAGAAACCTGGTAAAAATTCATCAAGGCCAAACATACTTTTTATTATGTCCGACGATCATGCATATCAAGCAATTAGTGCCTACGATGACAGGCTAATCCAAACACCAAATATCGATAGACTTGCTAAACAAGGTGCACTATTTTCAAATTCGTGCGTTACTAACTCTATTTGCGCGCCCTCAAGAGCTACTATTTTAACGGGTAAACATAATCACATAAACGGAAAGATTGACAATCGCTCTCCCTTTGATACGACACAAATTACATTTCCCCAGCTATTTCAAAATGCAGGATATCAAACAGCAATGTATGGGAAACTTCATTTTGGGAATAATCCAAAGGGAGTAGATGATTTTATGATTTTACCTGGTCAAGGACATTATGTTAATCCAGATTTCATAACTAATGATGGAGATACAACAATTACTGGTCATGTTACTGATATCATCACTGATTTAACATTAGAATGGTTTCGAGAAAAAAGAGATAAAGATAAACCATTCTTAATGATGTATTTACACAAAGCTCCTCATCGACCATGGTGGCCTAATCCCAAAAAATTCAAAGAATTTGCAAAAAAAGAGTTTCCACTACCTGAAACATTATTTGATAATTATAAAAATAGAGGTACTGCAGCAAAATCAGCTGAAATGAATATACTCAAAGACTTAAGATATGGTCACGATTCAAAAATAAGGCCAGAGACAATGGATCTGATGAAGGATATTCAGCCATATGTGCAACCGTATGATTGGGGTGGTAATGATGGTTTCACAACATCATATGTTAGATTTAATGATGAGCAAAGGTCCCAGTACGATCCTGTTATTGATTCAATTAATATCTGGTTTCGAAATAACTGGGAAGGGTTAACAAACAAGGAAAAAATGAAATGGAAATACCAAAGATATATGCAGGATTATCTTGGGTGCATTTCATCAGTAGATGATAATTTAGGTAGGGTTTTAGATTATCTTGACCAGGAAGGTTTAACTGAAAATACAATTGTTATCTATACATCGGATCAAGGGTTTTACTTAGGTGAGCATGGCTGGTTTGACAAGAGATTCATTTATAATGAATCATTTAAAACTCCCTTGATAATTAGATGGCCCAACAAAATAGAACCAGGATTGAAAATATCTGAGATGGTACAAAACTTAGATTATGCTCAAACCCTTTTGGATATGGCAGGCATTAGACAGCCAAGTGATATGCAGGGTGAAAGTCTGGTACCATTACTTTTTGGAAATAAAAGTGAATGGACAAGAGATGCAGTCTACTATCATTATTATGAATATCCCTCAGTGCATATGGTGAAACGGCATTATGGAATAGTGACAGAAAAATATAAGTTAGTGCACTTCTATTATGATGTAGATGAGTGGGAGTTATACGACCGATTTTCTGATTTGAATGAAATGAGCAATGTTTATAATGATCCTAATTACTCAGAAATCAAAACAAAACTAAAGATAGAATTAACAGAACTTCGTAATAAGTACAATGACTCAAAAGAATTAGATCAATACTATATTAAAAAGTACCTTGAATAGATTACTATTTTTGTAAAAAATACCCGCCAAAGCTAGAAGAGGGTATTTTATTTCTTAATAACTAGTAGCGGAGGAGAGATTTGAACTCCCGACACATGGATTATGATTCCACTGCTCTA
>JAYNUL010000039.1:0-11451 GCA_038281125.1 Fidelibacterota bacterium
CACATGGTTCAATACCGCATCTAAATGGGGAAGGATTAGCAATATTTTGGGTGATTCCATTTGTTGGAATATTATTGTCAATTGCGGTTTTTCCTCTTGTAGCAGAGGAATTTTGGCACCATAATTTCGGTAAAATATCCTTGTTTTGGGCAGCATCATTGATTCTACCCTTTTTAGTAAGTCAAGGATTTAAGATCACGGTCTATGAAATACTTCACGTAGGTTTGCTTGAATACATACCGTTTATTATTTTACTACTGGCTTTATTTACTATATCCGGTGGAGTCAGACTAAGAGGTACTCTCGTTGGCACACCCACGCTTAATACAATTATCATTTTTGTTGGTACCGCCTTAGCTAGTTGGATGGGTACAACTGGTTCTGCTATGCTACTAATAAGACCACTAATTAGAGCAAATTCTAAAAGAGAAAATAAAGTACATGTTATAGTGTTCTTTATTTTCCTTGTTGCAAACATAGGTGGATCATTAACTCCTCTAGGAGACCCACCACTATTTTTAGGTTTTTTGAAGGGGGTCAACTTTTTTTGGACGACATCAGCTATGTTTGCCCCCATGCTGTTTCTAGTTGTTTGTCTTCTAATAATATTTTTTGGATTAGATACTTATCTATACCGTAAAGAGGGACAGTTGGAAGTGGATGATTCAGAAAAGGAGAAAATTGGACTAGATGGCTCGTTTAACTTATTATTATTAGCAGGTGTTGTTGGTGGTGTTTTATTATCGGGCTTTTGGAAACCTCAAATAAGTATAGAAGTTTACCATGTTCACATCGAACTTCAGAATATTGTCCGAGATATTCTTTTGCTAATACTCACCTACTGTAGTTGGGTTATGACATCCAAAGAAATTAGAGATCAAAACGAATACACCTGGTTCCCAATTATTGAGGTAGCAAAACTATTTGCGGGTATTTTTGTAACCATCATTCCAGCTATTGCAATTTTAAAGGCAGGTACGAAAGGAGCCTTGTCTACTGTAGTTGCCTCTGTTTCAAATAATGGTGAACCTATTAATTACATGTACTTTTGGTTAACGGGAATACTATCAAGCTTTTTAGATAATGCACCCACTTATCTTGTCTTTTTTAATACCGCTGGGGGTGACCCTAACTTTTTAATGAACAGTATACCCAATACACTTCTTGCTATTTCTGCTGGAGCAGTTTTCATGGGTGCTAACACATACATTGGAAACGCACCCAATTTTATGGTTAAATCAATATCTGAATCATCTGGCATAAAAATGCCAAGTTTTTTTGGTTACTTTTTCAAATGGGCTGTACCAATTCTAATGCCCTTGTTTATCATTGTAACATACATATTCTTCTAATGAGAATAACCAAGGTTACAACAAAAACCGGTGATGCCGGAGAAACTGGTTTGGGAAATGGTGAAAGAGTTTCCAAAAATAGCATTAGAGTACATACAATGGGTTCTATCGATAAATTGAACTCAATAATCGGATGGGCACGTACATTAACAAGTAAAGATACTTTTGATATACTTGGACTTATTCAGCAAGACCTATTTAATATGGGAGGAGAGATAGCAATACCTGATGTAGAGATGAACTTATTAGATGAATCCCGTGCTGGTTGGCTAGACAGTCTCACAGACCAGTATAATAAACAGCTACCTCCTCTGAATGAATTTATTCTTCCTGGTGGTAATGAGTTATCATCAAGGTTACATATTTCAAGAACCGAATGTAGAGAGGCAGAGAGGAATTTAATTGCTCTATCTGAAAATGAATTTGTTTCTCCTTTACATAAAAAATACTTAAATAGATTGTCTGACTTTTTCTTTGTGCTCGCTAGAGCAGTCTCTTCTGATGAAAATATTGAAGAGATATCTTGGGAATATGAAAAATAAAATGAACTTCAACAACACACCTATAGATTGGAATGAAGTTCATAGTGTAATAGATAATTCTGAAAAATTATTGCTTACTACTCATGAAAATCCTGATGGCGATGGATTAGGAGCTGAGTGCGGATTATACTATCATCTAGCTGAGCAGGACAAAGAAGTCAGAATTATCAATTATTCTCCACTTCCCTTAGAATACCATTATTTAAATGAAGATGGTATATTTGAATACTATGATGGTAAATCTCATGATGAATGGATTAAGGATATTGACCTTGTCATTGTTTTTGATGTAGGTGATTTTTTGAGAATAAGGACACTTGCTGATGTCATAAAAAAATATCAAATAAAGACCATGAACATAGACCACCATCCTCATCCAGAAAAAAATGCATTTAATTATAATATTGTTGACCTGTCTGCAGCTGCTACTGGAAGCATGGTTTATGATTATTTAAAGGTTGCTCGAAAGTCAGCTATTTCAAAAAATAGTTTATTGGGTATATACACTGCAGTAATGACTGATACTGGATGTTTTAGATATAGTAATACGGATAATAAATGCCACGAGATTGCAATAGAATGTTTGAATAACGGAATTGAAACACATAAAGTGTACCAGCATATTTATGAAAACAGTACACGCTCAAGAATAGAGCTAATGGGCAACTTTTTATCCAATCTCAATTATGAATTGGATGGAAAACTGGCTTGGTTTGTTATCTCAAAAGATATGCTAAAAAATGCAAATGCAAATAAATCAGATGTAGATGGGTTCACTGATATGGTAAGATCCATCAGTGGAGTTGAAGTTGCTTTGATGATTTTTGAACAAGATGAAATGAGTTGTAGAATTAATTTTCGCTCAAAAGGAAAATTAAGCATCAATGATATTGCAAACAAAATGGGTGGAGGTGGTCACGCCTATGCCGCTGGTGCAGTAGTAAATGGTACCTTATCTGAGGTCACATCTAAAGTAGTTGACCTAACAACCATTTCAATTGAAAGAAAGATGAAAGGCAACTAGTTTGAAGATATACTTAGCCAAAGATGCTGGATATTGTTTTGGAGTAAGAGATGCTGTGAATCTAGCTTATGATTCTGCTAAAACCCATGGTGAGGTATACATGCTTGGAACCATCGTGCACAATGAGAGAGTAATTAATGATCTTTCAGATGCTGGAGCAAAAGTAGTCAATTCCCTAGATGAAGTCCCATCAAATAAGCCGTTACTATTTCGTGCCCATGGTACCTCTCCTGAGATATGGAAAGATGCAAAGAAAAGAAACCTTAGGTTAATTGATGCTACATGCCCTCTAGTTACTGAAATACATCAAGACATTAAGAAACTAAATGATGAAGGCAGAAAAACAATTATCATTGGTGATCATGGCCATGATGAGGTTGTTGCAATAGCTGCACAGGTTGATAAGCCTGTGATTATTTCAAATGTTGAAGAGGCAAAGGCACTAAGGAAAATGAAAAAAGCTGGTGTAGTAAGTCAATCAACTCAAATGTTAGAAAATGTTCAGGAAATTATGAACGTTCTTATGGAGAAAGTTTTTGATTTAAGATTTATCAACACAATTTGTTTTCCAACAAGAAGAAATCATCAACAAATAAAAGATCTGGCTATTAATAGTGATGTGATGATAATTATTGGCTCCTATACCAGTGCCAATTCAAAAAGACTTACCCAGCTGTCACTTGAAAGGAATAAGAGGTCATTTCAGGTTACATCCTCTGATGAATTAGATTCTGCATGGTTTGAAGATTGTGAGACCGTTGGCATATCTGCAGGCGCATCAACGCCAGATGAAACAATTGAAGAGGTAATTCAAAAAATTAAGGAGATAGGACAAGTAACAGAAAAGGAAGAAATATATGAGTAAAGGATCTTTTGAAATAAAAGTTGGTTTAGCAGAAATGCTCAAAGGTGGCGTTATTATGGATGTTACCAACTCTGACCAGGCAAAAATTGCTGAAGATGCTGGCGCGTGTGCAGTAATGGCGTTAGAGCGTATACCTGCTGATATTAGAAAAGATGGTGGAATTGCAAGGATGAGTGATCCAGAGATGATTAAAGAAATACAGAATTCTGTTTCCATTCCAGTTATGGCCAAAGCAAGAATAGGACACTTTGCTGAAGCTCAGGTATTGGAGAGTTTGGAAGTGGATTTCATTGATGAGAGTGAGGTTTTAACTCCAGCCGATGAACATAATCACATTTGGAAACATGATTTTAAAATCCCCTTTGTCTGTGGCTGCAGAAATCTTGGTGAAGCTTTACGACGAATAGCAGAGGGAGCTGCTATGATTAGGACCAAAGGAGAGGCAGGTAGTGGAAACATTGTCGAAGCCGTTAGGCACATGAGAACTGTAATGACTGATATAAAGCGAGTCACAAGACTTGACCAGGAAGAGCTAGTCGCTGAGGCTAAAACTCTTGGTGCTCCGCTAGAACTAGTTCATCAAGTAGCAAAATTAGGAAAACTTCCTGTACCAAATTTTGCTGCTGGTGGTATTGCTACACCTGCAGATGCATCTCTTATGATGCAACTCGGAGCAGAGACAGTCTTTGTTGGCTCTGGTATTTTTAAAAGTGATGATCCCTCCTCGCGTGCAAAAGCAGTTGTGGAAGCAACAACACATTTCGATGACCCAGAAATTATTGCAAAAGCAAGTACTGGTTTAAAAAAGGCAATGAAAGGACTAGATATGTCTGAGATCCCTGAAGAAGAAAGACTTCAGGAAAGGGGTTGGTAATTAAAATCGGGGTTCTAGAATTACAAGGTGATTTCGCGCTACATCATCTTATTTTGCAGAAAATAGGAGTCCAGTCGACCAAAGTGAAAAAGCCTTTGCACTTAGATGGTATTGATGGTCTAGTGATTCCTGGAGGTGAGTCCACGACTATGTCCAATTTAATTGAAACTTTTGATTTGCGTGAAGGTTTGATTGACTTTAGCAGCTCATTTCCTATAATGGGAACTTGTGCCGGAACTATATTAATGTCGAATGAAGTAATGGATGATAATAGAATAAATCCTCTTGGATTAGCTGAATTTTCAATTGAAAGAAATGCTTATGGTAGGCAAATAAAATCAGGAACAGAAAATATCCGATTTAATTTTTCAAATAAAAATATACAAAATCTTCCAGCTACATTTATTAGAGCTCCAAAAATAAAAAAGCTATCTGAGGAGTCTATGATTTTAGGTACTTTAAAGGATGATCCAGTAGCTTTTATTTCTGGGAATAAACTATGTCTTACTTTTCATCCAGAATTAGATCAAATTGATATTTTTCATAGGATTCTTTTTGATCCACTAAGTGAGGTATATTACAAAAAAATAGGTCAAAAACATTTTGCTTAAATATCTACCAAATATAAATACTCCTGAAGACATAAGGGGTTTAACAAGGGAAGAGCTCAATGAACTCTGCGTTGAACTCAGATCTCATATTATAAGCACAATTACTGAAGTCGGTGGACACTTGGCACCTACCTTGGGCGTTATTGAATTAACCGTAGCTCTTCATTATGTTTATAACACGCCAGACGATAAGCTTGTGTGGGATGTTGGACACCAAGGATATGCACACAAACTACTAACTGGAAGATTTGATGAGTTTCCGACCATAAGACAAAATAATGGGCTAAGCGGTTTTTTGAAAAGAGCCGAAAGCAAATACGATGTCATTGGCGCAGGCCATGCTTCAACCTCAATTTCATCAGCATTTGGTCTTGCTGAAGCAAGAAGACATCTTGATGAAAGATACCGTGTAGCTGCTATAATTGGTGATGGCTCGATGACAGGGGGACTTGCATTTGAAGGTATAAATAACGCAGGAAATTCTGGAAAACAATTTCTGGTCATTTTAAATGACAACGAGATGTCGATTAGTCCTAATGTAGGGGCTATTTCATCCTACTTTACAAGACTTATTTCAAACCCCATTTACAATCGAGTGAGGAATGAATTCTGGGATTTGACGGGAAAGTTGCCAGTAGGAAAAAGCTCTACTAGATCTTTGATAAGAAAAGTAGAAGAAAGTTTAAAAAGTTTATTAGTTCCGGGAATATTGTTTGATGAGTTAGGGTTTAGATATTTTGGACCTATAGATGGACATGATTTAAACATGGTAATTAATACCTTAGAGAATATCAAAGATATCCAAAACCCAGTACTATTACATGTGCTTACAAAGAAAGGTAAAGGCATGGTATCATTAGATATGAAGAATGGTGACTATCATGATGATGCGGTCAAATTCCATGCTGTGAAACCAAATGGGAAAGCTAAGCCACCTATCATTGACTCTAAAGAAAAATTACAAAATATCACTCCTTCTCCAAGTTTCCAGGATGTATTTGGGAAATTAGTTATCGAAATTGCTAAGAATAGAGAAGATACTGTTTGTATTACTGCAGCAATGAGAGAAGGAACAGGACTCGTACCGTTTTCAAAAGAATTTCCGGATAGATATTATGATGTTGGCATTGCTGAAGGACACGGAGTAACATTTGCTTCGGGACTTGCTGCGCAAGGAATCAGGCCGATTGCTGCGATTTATTCTACCTTTTTACAACGTGCTTATGATCATATTATTCATGATTGTGCAATCCAACACTTGCCAGTCATATTTTGCATGGATCGCTCTGGAATAGCTGGAGAAGATGGCCCCACTCATCATGGTGCATTAGACATAGCTTATCTAAGATGCGTACAGGATATGATCGTTACTGCTCCTAAGAGTGGCAATGAATTTCGGCATTTGATGTACACGGCACTAAATATCAAAGATAAACCTTTTTCTATTCGCTATCCAAAAGCGGATTCAGTTGAGTTTGATGAAGAAGGACAGATGGAATTATTGCCTATCGGCTCATGGGAAATATGTAGACAGGGAAAGGATGTTGTAATTTTAGCGGTTGGGCCGATGGTCTATACTGCCTTAACTGCCGCAGACATGCTATCGGATATGAATCTTGAAATCGAAGTTGTTAATTGTAGATTTATTAAACCCATGGATATTGCTTGCTTGGAAAATATTAAAAATAAATTCAGTAATATAATTACTATTGAAGAAGGAACTATCAATGGAGGATTTGGAGATGGAGTTTCCTCATGGCTTTTAGAGAACGGATATAAAGGTCATCTAAAACGTTTAGGTTTACCAGATTCATTTGTTGAACACGGTACACGAGATCATCTTTTAAAGAGCTTAGGTTTAGATGAAGAAGGATTAGTCTCAACCATAAAAAGTATACGAAATTTGGAAAAGGAATCCGCTGTTTAACCTTTTTTTGACTTGTTTTAATACTTATTAATCCTCTAGCTGTCAACGATTAGTTTATAGAATATTATTTATTATGATCGCCTTTAACTTATTATTGTCACTATATTTACTTTTTATGCACTTTAATAAGTTTAATTTAAGTTTTACAAGTTTCTTGTCAGAAAAAAAATGAAACACAGTAACCAGCTAGACCTGTTCCAGAAATCATTGGACAAATGGAAGGCAAGAATAGATTCGTCTAAATCAAGGGATGCAGATTTCAATACCCTTTCAGGCCATAAGCAGGATATATGTTATTTCCCTGAAAATCCAGAGGATAATTATATGGAAAAACTAAGTTTTCCTGGAGATTTTCCATATACCAGGGGTATTCATCCAAATCTTTACCGTGGAAAATTATGGACAATGAGGCAGTTCGCTGGATTTGGTACACCAGAAGAAACTAACCTAAGGTTCAAGCAGTTGTTAAAAAAAGGGCAGACAGGGTTGTCTGTTGC
The DNA here is from genome assembly GCA_038281125.1 of Fidelibacterota bacterium. GTDB lineage: Bacteria > Fidelibacterota > Marinisomatia > Marinisomatales > UBA1611 > NZWG01. The sequence goes on from JAYNUL010000039.1 coordinate 7,693, forward strand.
TTATGACATGCCCACTCTGATGGGTTATGACCCAGACCATACGCTATCGGAAGGTGAAGTAGGGAAGTGTGGCGTTAGTGTGTTCTCAATACGTGAGATGGAAAAACTATTTAATGGGATTCCACTTGATAAGATCACTGTCTCGCAAACTATAAATGGGCCAGCAATAATATTATTAGCGTTCTATATTGCAACGGCTGAAAACCAAGGCATAGATCCATCTAAACTTAAAGGAACATTACAAAACGATATTTTAAAAGAATTTACTGCCCAAAAAGAATGGATATTCCCGCCTAAACCTTCCATGCGTATTATTACAGATATGCTTACCTACTGTTCTCAATCAATGCCATACTACAATACAATTTCAATTAGCGGTTATCACATTCGTGAAGCAGGGTCAACCGCTGCTCAAGAGCTAGCATTCACTCTCGCCGATGGATTTTCCTATATTGAGCATGGGATTAATTCTGGACTCAAAGTAGATGATTTTGCCCCCAGACTTTCCTTCTTTTTCAACTCTCACCTTGACTTTTTTGAAGAAATTGCAAAATTCAGAGCAGCGCGACGTATTTGGGCAAAAAGGCTAAGATATAAGTATCAGGCTAAAGATGAAAAATCATGGAAGCTTAGATTCCATACACAAACAGCAGGGTGTAGTTTGACTGCTCAACAACCAGAAAATAATATCGCTAGAACTGGTTTCCAAGCTCTTGCAGGTGTGTTAGGAGGTACTCAAAGCTTGCATACCAATTCTATGGATGAAACACTCGCTTTACCATCAGAAAAAGCAGCTGAGATTGCATTAAGAACGCAGCAAATTATTGCTTATGAAACAGGTGTTTCGAATGTAGTTGATCCATTAGGTGGGTCATGGTATTTAGAAAAATTGACAGATGAAATTGAAGAAGAAGCAGAAAATTATTTCAAGGAAATTGAAAATATTGGTGGTGTTATTCCTGCAATAGAGCAGGGATATTTTCAGAGAGAGATTGCAAGGTCTGCTTCTGAATATCAGGAAAAAGTTGATAAAAATAAAAGAATTGTTGTGGGAGTTAATGATTTCGTAAAGGATAATGAAGAGATTGATATTCCAATCTTGGAAATCAGTTCAAAATCCGCAAATAATCAGATTAAAAGTTTAGAAAAATTAAAAAAATCAAGAGATGAATTAGCTTTACAAAACTCTCTTGATGAAGTCGCCATTGCTTGTAAAAATAATTTGAACCTGGTAGAACCCATTATTAAAGCTGCTAAGCATTATGCAACTATTGGTGAAATTGTACAAAAGATGAAAGGTGAATTTGGGGAGTGGCAGGAATCTGCTGTCTTCTGAATATGCATCACATAATTTGGAGATAGAAAAGTGGAAAGAAAAATAGTTCATGTTGTTGGAACCGGTACAATTGGGGAACCGTTAATAGGATTGCTTTGTGATTATGAAAATAAGCTTGGTATTGATGAGGTAACATTCCATAAAAATTCTGCATTGAAAGACGATAGGTCAAAAGTTTTTGACCTAATTGAAAGAGGAGCAAGGCTTGCAGTAGACAGTGGCAAAGAGCATGAGTTTAAAAAAATTGGAATGGATCCTGATCTTGGAAAAGAAGAGGGAATAAAACGAGCCTCTGTTATAATAGATTGTTCTCCTAAAGGTATAGGTAGAGAAAATAAATTAGATTATTATGAAAAATTCTCTGATGACGTAAAAGGTTTTCTTGCACAAGGAAGCGAGGATGGCTTTGGGAAGAAATATGCAAGAGGAATCAATGATGCAGCTCTGGATTCTAAAGACCAATTTATTCAGATAGTATCATGTAATACCCATAATATGGCATGTATAACAAAAACTTTAGCTCTTAATGATAACCCAGACAATCTGATTGAAGGAAACTATGTATGCATTCGCAGAGCAAATGATATAAGTCAACCTAAGAATTTCATACCATCGCCACAAGTAGGGAATCACCCAGATGAAAAATATGGCACTCATCATGCTGCTGATGCTGCAGATCTTTTTTCAACCTTAGGAATGGACCTGAATCTTTTTTCATCTTCGATGAAAGTAAATAGTCAATACATGCATGTTATGAGATTTAATCTAAAACTAAAAGAATCAACCAACCTAAATAAAATAAAAGATAAATTATATAATAATGACCATATTGCCATGACAACAAAAGATTTAACAAGCACCGTTTTTTCTTTTGGTAGAGATCATGGACACTACGGCCGAATTATGAATCAAACAGTTGTCGTTGAACAATCATTACATGTTCGTAATGACCATGAAGTATCTGGATTTTGTTTTACCCCTCAAGACGGTAACTCAATATTAAGTTCTATTTCTGCTGCAGAGTGGTTACTTTACCCTCATTCTTATGAGGATAAGATTCAGTGTCTGTCTCATTTATCTTTTGGTGTCATATAATGTTAGCTTTTAACTTTTTCCTTTTTATCTACTCATTTTGAACAAACTCTTATTAAAAAATCACCATCTACTAAAAAAATTTAAAAGTAACATTGAAGCCTTCCCGGATTTAAAAGAGAATGACAGGGTTTTAGTTTCAGTATCTGGTGGAGTTGATTCAGTTGCATTACTTGTTTTATTGAATGAGCTTGATTTGTTCCAATTGATTACGGTTCACATTAATCACAAATTAAGACAGGAGAGTGATTTTGATGAGCAATTTGTGAAAGATATGTCCAGAGATTTAAATATTCCTTTTCGCTCCAAAACATTAGATCCAAAAAGTAAGTCAAGAAAACAGAGCATAGAAGAATGGGGGCGCAAAGAGCGTTATTCATTTTTAAAAAATACACTAAAAAAAGATAAGGGAAATTGGATAATGACTGCACATCATGCAAACGATCAAGCTGAGACTATTCTAATGAATTTATCTCGGAAATCAGGTGTCGCAGGACTACGGGGCATATCAAAGGAAAAAGATAAGGTTTTGCGACCATTGTTGAATTTTACTAAAACTGATATTCTAAATTTTTCAAAAGATACTGGTTTGCTATTTCAGCAAGACAAAACAAATTATGATAATACCATACCAAGAAATTTTCTTCGTAATAAAATTTTAAACACATGGGAGAATGAATTTCCTGAGGTTATCCAAGGGATATCAAGATCCTCAAATTTATTTTGTGAGTGGTCAGACGGTCTCGATTATATGATTTCTAAGTTTATCATCTCTGACCTAAAAGTGAGAGGCAAAAAAATCGTAATATCCTATAACCTGTTAAAAACCATTCCTGGTATTGTAAAAATTAGATTGATTCAGCTAATCACAGATTCAACGAAAAGTCAATGGTCAAAACACCACATGTCTATGCTTTTACAATTTTTGGACAAAAATAAAAGTGGTGATTTTTATATGTTATCAAATGGATGGAGACTTCTAAGGGATAGAGATTCCATCAAGGTTCATTCTCCTTCAGGCCATGTAAATGATAAGGACGTTATATTAGAAAGGGATACTCCAACAAATTTTAATAGTTATAGGTATGAAGTAAACATTCAGAATAATTTCAAAAAAATGAATTATAATAAAAACTGTGAAATTGTTGATTGGGGAAAATTAAAAAATACAACACTGAAATTGAGGCTATGGAAACAGGGAGATACTTTTCAGCCATTAGGAATGAAAGGACATCAAAAAATAAGTGATTTTCTAATTAATGAAAAAGTTGATTGCATTGATAAAGAATTTCAAAGCGTTTTAACTGCTAATGGAAAAATTGTTTGGGTAT
>JAYNUL010000040.1:0-11129 GCA_038281125.1 Fidelibacterota bacterium
GAATTATTTGTAATGGTAGCATTTGTAATATTGAGTACAGAAGAGTTCCTTAAATAGACACCCGCTCCTGAACTAGAAATATTATCTGAAATCAGAGCAAATGTTATTTGTGGATTAGCATTATTTACGTAAAAACCTCCACCGAGCCCATCTGCATCATTGTTGGTAATTTGCAACCCATTTGCTACAAGGTCAGCATCATCCTTCAGGAGGATACCACCACCTGAATTATTCGCAGTGTTATCATTAAAGACAACATTGTTCATTATGGGAGTTGACTGATTTCGCAAATAACAACCTCCACCAAATTCAGCAAGGTTATCATAGAAAATACAATCGTAAAACTCAGGGCTTGATGAGGACCTAGAGTAGAGACCTCCACCAGCATCGTCGGTTTCATTACCAAAGATCGTGCAACCAACAAAAGTGGGGGACGACCCATAGCAAAATATCCCTCCTCCACCTCCTTCATTTGCAACGTTATCTCTGATGATACAGTCTCGAATAGTCGGATCACTGTTTTCACAATAAATCCCTCCTCCGTAGGTATAGTAGGAACCGTTCCCATCAGGGTCTTCATCGTTACCATTCCCGTTCTGTAACGTAAATCCCTGCAATATAGAACTAGCATCTTCACCGCTTGAAAAAGTCGCAACACTTCCACTTTCTTGCGCGTCAATTATGGTTGTCCCAATCAAGAGCGAGTCACCACCAATGAGATATAGAGAAGAGACAGTAATTGATTTTCCATTAAAGTTGATATTTTCTTGATAAAACCCCGGTGAAACAAGAACTGAGTCGCCGCTTTCAGAAGCATCAATCGCATCCTGAATGGTCGAAAACTCAACAGGAACATATAGCACCTCTGCCATTGTTGTTGAGGTTAAAAATATTATATAAGGTAATAATTTATTGTACACGCTAGAGCCTATTTGATGTTAGAAGTTAGGTTGATAAATTAAGTAATTCAGTGATGATATCAGCATATACTGTATTAATTTCACCAGCCTTTTTATGATAACCATTTTATAATATAACGATCATGAATGTTGTTATACCTAAAGAAACCTTAGACAATGAATCTCGAGTAGCAGCTACTCCTGGCTCTATCAAAGAACTGGTCAAAGCTGGATTAAGCGTGATGGTCGAAACACAAGCAGGTATTAAATCTCATATATCTGATTCAGACTATAAAAACGCGGGTGCCTCTATTATTGAATCAAAAGAAGAACTCCTCTCAAAGGCAGATATAGTTTTAAAGGTTCTGCCCCCTACTCTTGACCAGATTGTACTATTACAACCAAAGTCAATTGTAATTTCTTTCTGCCAAACTACAAGAGATATTGATACCGTAAAAGCACTCAAGGAACAATCTGTAACTGGTTTTTCGATGCATCTTATTCCCAGAACCACTCTAGCACAGAAAATGGATGCTTTATCTTCTCAAGCAAATATCGCTGGTTATAAAGCAGTTTTATTAGCCGCTAGTAAACTTGGAGTTTACATGCCGCTATTAATGACAGCGGCCGGTACCATTCGCCCTGCTAAAGTATTGGTATTAGGTGCTGGGGTTGCAGGGCTGCAGGCCATTGCTACAGCAAAAAGGCTTGGTGCTCAGGTTGAAGCATTTGATGTTCGACCAATAGTTAAAGAACAAGTTGAGTCACTCGGAGCCAAATTTATTGAAGTGGATTCAAGCAATGATGATGAGGGTGTTGGCGATGGTGGATATGCCAAGGAGACATCTGAGGAATATAAAAATCGACAACAAAAGCTCATACACGATCACATTAGCAAATCAGATGTTGTTGTTACCACCGCCTTGATACCGGGCAAACCAGCGCCTAAGCTAATCTCTGAAAGTATGGTCAATTCAATGAAACCTGGTTCTATCATTATGGACCTCGCATCTGAAAATGGTGGTAACTGTGAACTCACAAAAAAAGATGAAATCATTACGCACAATGGTGTTACTATTGATGGCAGCTCAAATATTCCAGGGTCTATGCCAGTGCATGCAAGTGAATTATATGCCAAGAATATAACCGCGTTTCTCACGTACATGATTGAGGATGGTGAACTAAAACTCAATCTTGATGATGAAATAATTTCCGACTCCATGTACACTCACTTGGGTGAAGTAACTCATGAACTAACACAAGAAGCAATCAAGAGATAGCAATGGATATAAACATACTTACCGTATTCATTTTGGCAATTTTTGTAGGATTTGAAATCATTACAAAGGTTCCTCCAACACTTCACACTCCTCTTATGAGTGGGTCAAATGCCATATCTGGTATCGCAATAGTAGGTGCAATCATATCTACAAAAGTTGATGGAGGTGTTGGGACCTACTTGGGGCTAATAGCTGTGGTTTTTGCAACAGTGAATGTAATAGGAGGCTTTTTGGTAACCGATAGAATGTTAAAAATGTTCAAACGAAAATAGAAAGCACGATGAATTACATAAATATATTCTACGTCCTAGCTTCTGTTCTTTTCATTCTTGGAATAAAAAAGTTAAGCCATCCTAAAACAGCCCGCAGCGGTAACTTCTTATCAGCATGTGGTATGTTTGTTGCCATTGTATCTACCCTTGTTGCAAATGATAATATTGATTTACAAATGATTGTACTAGGAATGATTATTGGTTCTGCAATCGGTGCTCTATTTGCCCAAAAGGTTGAGATGACACAGATGCCTCAGATGGTAGCAATTTTTAATGGGTTTGGTGGTAGTGCATCTGCACTAGTTGCAGCAGCCGAATTTCTAAATTCAGGATCGATCTCCACTTTTACTCTTTCTTCTATTATGATTTCAATTTTTGTTGGTACCCTTACGTTTACCGGAAGTTTTATTGCTTTTGGTAAGCTACAAGGCTTTATCAGCGGTCAACCTATAGTGTTCCCTGGACAGCAGGCATTAAATGCAATATTAGCACTGACTCTATTAGGATTTGGAATATATGCTGTTATTACACCATATGAGATTAATTATTTCTATGGACTCATTATCTTATCTGCATTGATTGGTATTACTCTGACTATACCAATTGGTGGAGCTGACATGCCGGTTGTAATCTCTCTTCTTAATTCTTATTCAGGTGTGGCCGCAGCTGCAACAGGATTTGTTTTAATGAATAATGGGCTAATCATTTCTGGCGCTCTAGTTGGTGCATCTGGATTGATACTAACAAGTATCATGTGCAAGGGAATGAATAGATCGCTTGCTAATGTTATTTTTGGTGCTGTTGGGCTTGAACAAGATTCTGGTGGAGATAGCTCACAAAAACAAGTGACAATCAAAAGTTATAGCACTGAAGAGGCCGCAATGATATTTGATGCTGCTGAGAAAGTAATTGTTGTCCCTGGTTATGGGTTGGCTGTAGCCCAAGCACAACATGCTGTTCGTGAGGTAGCAGAATTACTAGAGAAAAAAGGAAAGAACGTCCTGTATGCAATACATCCTGTTGCTGGCAGAATGCCTGGGCACATGAATGTTCTTCTCGCAGAAGCAAATATACCATATGAGCAATTAAAAGATCTTGATGAGATTAATTCTGAGTTTGAAGACTGTGACGTTTCACTTGTGCTAGGAGCCAATGATGTTGTTAATCCTGCTGCACGGCATGACACTTCTTCTCCTATTTATGGAATGCCAATTCTTGATGTTGATAAATCTAGAACCGTTATTATAAATAAGAGGACAATGAATACTGGATTTGCAGGAATTCAGAATGAATTATTTGGGTTCGATAACAGCATCATGGTTTTTGGAGATGCAAAAGACATGCTTCAAAAATTGCTCAAAGACTTAAAAGAGCTCTAGTTTTTCTCTAAAGTTCCTTTTCTGCAATAATTTGATCTAAACTTTTTCCTTACTCAAATCAACCTTCACTTTAGAAGAGCTTGAGTATAGACCCAAAGAAATGTACTTTTCACATACTGCTTCAGCGTAGTCCTCTGAGAAATATTTTCCTACCTTGAACACACGGCCACCTCTATCTTGTACCATCTCAAGCTCAGGTAAGAGCTCACGAACGGCCTCCATCTGTTCATCACCTTGAGGGACAATGTTTACTTCAAACATCAATAGTTCCCCACCTTTTTCAGAGCTCACATAGTGTGCTATCATACCCGTAAACTCCGCAACAGCCATGGCCTCCTCCTCCGTAACCTCATCATCGGCCTCTGCCATCAAGTTGATTAAGTCAACCAAACCTTCAGCCACATCAGTATCAGGGCCCTCGTCGAGGTAAGATTGGACTAGTCCCTTTAACTCCACTAGGTTTGTTACTTCATCAGGTTTCCCAGGTTTTAGATCTGGTATTTCAATATTCCACTTGTCAGAAAATTGATTAATTAAGTCTATTTCCTCTTGAGCTATTTCATCATCAATTGCCGCAAGTTTGTGTAGAATATCAATGATCTTTTTTGCGCCCTTAGGACGTATCATGTCTGTAATCAAATCACCCGATTCCTTACCCTCAAGCTTTAGAGCCTGACCAAGCAAGGTGAAAAATCCCACTCCTCTATTTTTATCAACAAAATAACCCGTCCCTATGAGGGTGAACACTGTTGCCAGGAAAAGTGCTATTACACTTTTTGCGGCTGAGAAATAATCTTGTGTAATAATTAGACTGTTTAATAAGAAAGGAAACCCAACTGCAAATCCTAACATGGCAGCAACAATGGAAATACTATTTGCCACCTCTTCATTCTTTCTACGACTCCAGATCTTATTTACTGTAAGATATCCCTTAATCACAGAAAATAATAATGCGCTCGAAACAAGAACACCTATGAACTTTTCAAACAAGGATAAACCCTCAGTTCCTAAGGCAAAAACCGGTGTCAGGAAGAAAATGACACATATTAAAATTCTATGTAGGCCAAACATTCAAATCCCTTTCTAATTTCTAAAAAACCTATTTTTCTTACTTAACAACAGAATTTAATCTAATTCAAATTAGAAATAATTAAAACCATCCTTATCATGACCTTTTTGAGGCTTTGTAGGTGAACCAATCATCGTTAGTTATTTCATGATAGTAGTTTGCTTCAGATAGCAAAATTTTTGCTGTATTGTTTTTAACGGAAGCAATCTCAACTCTCACTCCTTCAGCCTTAAGGTGAGCAACTAGATCAACAAAGTCAGAATCACCAGACATGATGATGATGGTATCTACTTTTGAAGCTAATTGCGTTGCTTTTATTGACAGAGGAATGTCTGCAGACTTGTGACATGGGACCACAGAACCGTAATAGTTTTCATGCAACCTTTCTGCAAATTTTTCCGATATGGACTTGCCCTCTCTAAAATAAATTAAACGATTAAGGCCCCTTCCATTGAGCAATTTTGGTATTAATTGATCAAAATTGATCATTGCTCTTTGGTTATTGGACATTTCATGTATACTTCGTTCAATATTATTACCATCACACAAAATGGCAACGGATTGGTTGATTAGTATATCAGACATTGTTTGATCTCTTCAATCTTGATCTCCAACTATCTCGTAAAACAACTTTACGGACTCTTCTCTTTCAATGTCAAACTTTCGCTTACAATAATGATAGACAATATCCTCAACAAGATCCTCGTATTCCTCTTCAGTGTAGAGTTCAAGTATCGTCTCTAGATATTCTTCAAGTTCTGTTCGTTGTGATTGGTTTAGTGGGATAATAATTTCCTTTACCTAATTTAACACATATATTGGAGAGATGGCAGAGTCTGGCTGAATGCGCTGCACTCGAAATGCAGTATACCCTTTGGGTATCGGGGGTTCGAATCCCTCTCTCTCCGCAAAGATAATCCATTATTTCTGGATATGGATTATTATATTTAATGGTAATTTCTTGGAAATAGTCGTACCATTAGATGTAGCAAGAATGTATATGACCAGGAGGGATTGGAGTCCTTAATTCAGACAACTCTAAATGAATAAACGTTGTTAAATTTTGTTGAATAACTACTAGGAAAAAAAGTTAATGAAAGTAAAAGTTTTTGAAATTGTTAAAAGTGGGTTATCGCCTCTAAGTGAGGAGATGGAGACAATTATTCAGGATTGGTTAAATGAAAATGATCAAATTGATATTATAAGCACATCTCAGTCTCAACATCTAAGAGAGAATACGGTATTTGTAACGATATTTTATCGACTACTTCAGTAATTTTTTAAATTATGAAATAGTTTATAAGGGAGAGAAAATAATGAAAAGTATTTGTCGCTTCATTCTTGTATTGGCTGTAATGATAGGGTGTATCTATGGTGGCTGTGGTTCTTGTTCTGTGAGCAAGAAAGATACTGCAGTACCATCAGGAGATTTTGTAATTAAAGTAAATCAGGATGGTATAGTAAATGGTCTAGTACTTGCTTCCTGCGGGATGTGTAATTTCGGGACAAAAGACAAAACCTGTAGCCTCTCGATTCAGATTAATGAAAAAGCATATAATGTAAAAGGCACACATATTGATGATCATGGTGACTCACATGCCAAAGATGGTTTTTGTAATGCAGTAAGGGTTGCAAAAGTATCAGGTAAGGTTAAGAACAATAATTTTATTGCAGAGACTTTTGTACTTCAGAAAAACTAGAAACTTCATTAACTACTACAAAGTTGCTTTATATATATTCATTGCTCTAGTATTCATTTGCGGCTGCGAGCCAAATTCTTTCAAAGACCTAGACGCATCCAAAATAATCATTGAAAAGTCCAAATACGATGAATATTTGATCAATAGGTCTAATGGAATTCATGATTTGTTGGGCTTTACTCCAAAAGACTCAAGCATAGGCATAGTACTGGTGCACGGGTTCTATCCAACTGACTGGCCAACAAAGGGGTTTGAATGGACAGAAGCGCTCAAAAATATGACTAAAACCCAGCATCCTACCTGGTGGTTTAGGTATGATTGGAATAATTGTCCAGAACAAAGTAGTAGAACTCTGGATTTTGCATTAGATAGTCTAAAAACTAATATTGAAGATCTTGAACTAGTATACGTAGTCGGTCACAGTTACGGAGGGTTAATTGTTGCTGACTTAGCTGAAAATTGGGACTCAGATCTTAATCTTTCTGCCCATTCTATTGCTTCAGGATTAAATCATTATCGTGACAGATTAAAGTCTTGTGAGGTTCACGGTAAAAAGGAATATGTGTTTGGTAAAAATGTAGACTACATTCAATGGAGGACTGTGAAAGAGGTTGATGGTGTTTTCAAAAATTTTGATTATGATCCGCAGGAAGTAACTTTAAAAAATGGTAATTTTGTTCTGCTTCCAAAGAAGTGGAATGGCAAGAGACTTGGACATAATCTCTCCATTCAACTTGTCATGGAGGAATTAATCAAAAAGGTTAATCTCTTTTAGAGTTGAAGAACTCTTTGAGGATCATAGAGCATTCATTCTCAAGTACCCCGCCCTTTACCGATGTAATGCTATCTAAGCGCTTATCTCCGCATAGCTGATACAAGGAGCCACAACACCCCTTTTTGTCATCATATGCGCCAAATATGAGATTTTTTAATCTAGAATTGATAATAGCACCCGCACACATTGAGCAAGGTTCTTTTGTGACATAAATACGACAATCATTTAGCCTCCAATCATTAATTGTATTTGATGCCGCAGTAATGGCTATAATCTCCGCATGTGCAGTCGGGTCATTAAGTACTTCTCTCTGATTATAACCTCGACCAATGATTTTATTATCTTTTACAACAATAGCTCCTACAGGTACCTCTCCTTCAGCGAAAGCTTTTTCAGCGAGACGGAGTGCTTTGTTTATCCAGTACTCATGTTTGGCACTGGTTGGCAGAGTTGGGCTATCTAGCCCTCTAGACAATATCCTCCTCCTTTACCATTATCTTCAAAACAATTTAGCCCATTTTCACCATTTTTTGTTTTTAGGTGATCTTGGAGTAGAGTTAAATGGTTTGCAAGATAGGTACGACCCAGGACGGTATTATAATCATAATTTAAAGGATATTCATCGAAAAACTTTGCTTCACCTTCCTCAAGTATACCCAATGTGCCTGCATCCTGCCATTCCCCATTATAGAGTTGATCGCCACTATCAAACCTCCCATTAGAATTCACGTCAATAAAATCAGTAGCAGTGCTGTTATTCGAACCAGCTTTTAACTGACTGGATAAGTCGCCATAGGCTGAGTTGATTGAAGCCTGAGCATTTTCAAAAAGACCCAAACGATATTCAGAAATTGCCAGCACAAGTCTTACATCAAGCTGGTTGATATCAGTTTTGTGACAGAAGCACCAATCTGGGTCTCCAATTTCTGAGTTTTGATTACCAAAAAAGTATGTTTGAGCGTAAAGCCTAGCATTACCATCATCTCCCAACGCATTATAGGCAAAACTTAAACCAGCATAAAAGTCCAAAATATTTTCAAACTTCGTTGAGTCCCTATTTAAATAATGATTAAAATAAAAAACAGATGAATCTGCTTGCCGAAGATGCCCCATAGTCCACCCTACACCGTTGTATCCATCAGAGTGTGATGAATCTTCCTTAATAGCAGTAGTGAACCAGTCTAAAGCACCAACATAATCACCTGATTCATACATTACCCATCCATAGCTTGACAAATCATTATCAGTGGGAACTACCTCTCCGCGACAACCGTAGAGCAGTAACATCAATAATGACAACATTGTATTATTGAGAATTTGTTTATTGGTATTTATCATTTTAATAACATCATTTTCTTGTTTTTAACAATTCCAGTTTTTGTTGTTAACTGGATAAAATACACACCAGATGACATTTGCTGACCAAACTTATCGTATCCATCCCATTGTATTTTAAACTGCCCTATTTGATCTTTGTCTTGAACTAGGGTAGCTATATTTTGGCCAAGAAGATTGTATACATTGATAGATACATTTTGACTAAGACCATCCAAAAGACCAATGTCGTATGTAATTGTTGTTGTTGGATTGAATGGGTTCGGATAATTCTGATGAATGTTCGTTTGCTCAGGAACAATAATTGTTTTTGGCCCCAAGCGGAAATATCCAGACTGATCAGAAAGTGTAAAAATATCGTTATCCAAATGTATTGATGGGAGTTCTTCCCAAGTTACTCCATTCTTCCTGCGATAGATTGCGAGATCATCTCTCTTACTCCTAATACGAACCTCGATAGGAGTATTAAAATAAAAGTTCTCATTGCCCAACACGTAGGAGGCCCTATCATGAAAATGTTCTGAAAAAAGGGTGGAATCAGCTATCAAAAATGGTTGATCATATGATACAGCTCCTGGATTTCCAGTAACGGTAAAACGACCATCATAGCTAGCCCCATGCCAGCGGCTTGCAATCTTACCAGCAGCAAGAGCAAAGTTTTCAATCAATGTTGTATCACCAACATGGGCAAATGCAGCAATATCTACCGAATAACTTCCAGGAGATTCAAAACTTAGGTGACCTGAATATGTATGAGCGGCGATTGTATCAAGCCCAATATTTTGATTTTGAACAGATAAGGTAAGATTTGTAGCCTTCTCAGCAGTATCTGTGACAATGACTTGCAGGAACTTTGTAAAGGCATTTTGTTGTAATAATGATACGGAAATTTTTGGTCTATCTACATGCTTTACATCCAGTGTAAAAATCGTACTGTCAGATTCAAATTGGTCACTTACTTTTACCTTTATATCAACTTTATCGCTCCAAAGTTTTTTGGGAATGAACATAACAGAATCCCCAATTGCGTTTGAACTAAAAGAAACATCATCCATTGTACCGGTAAAATTTACCGAGGGAATAATAGTCACATGATCATCATTTTCTAATTCTGGATCTACAACAGCACTAATACTAAAAACAAGCGATGTATCATCTATATCATTAACAAATTGACCAAATTCTAATTTGATGGAATCATTTTCCCACACCTCAATTATCTCTTCAATCATTTCTTTTGAGATGATTGGTGGATCATTTTCTGCAGTTATTGACGCATGAATAGTATCTTGAACCGCTGCTCCTGCAGCATCTTGCGCAATAAATATTATACGATGATTATCACCGTAATAATTCGAATCACTTGTGAAAGTTGCTATCACTGAGTCTGGTATTCCTTCACCATACTGTTTATTAGAAAAAGAAACACTTATCAATGGATTGGTTCTTGTATTTCTGATGAGCTGTATAGCCTCTTTTGACATGGTTGACATATCAATTGCTGATGTCTCTGGATTTATACCTAAATATTCACGGTTCAGTTTTGCATGCACTTCCCACGGCGTATTGGGTCCAACATATACCATTCCAAGTGGATAGTCTTCATCCAACTGTGAAGTATCTAAAACAACAGCAGACCAGGTAATTTCTGTTAAAATATCATTATCAACATCCGTGATGTATCTACTTAAAACAAGATCAGGCGCACTCTGATCCTCTACCCACTGGTGAACAGGGTGTATCTCATTCCCAACTCTAGGAATAACAAACATAGGCGTATCATTAACTGCATTAACTGTCAAAGGTAGCCGGAATGTGTCTGTGAGAGCGTAAGCATCTGTAGCAACGATTTGAATGGTATAGGTGCCAGTATCATCCTGTGTAGGTGTCCAGGTAAGCCCACCTAATGGGTCGATGACAACCGAGCCAGTTGCAGGATCACCAATGGTTCTTATGGTTGTAGCTTCATAGGTAAAAGAATCACCCTGCATAACATTTAAATCAAGGTCAGTTAAACGAACCGTGTCGGTCCAAAAAATATCTTCATCAAGAGTGGCATTAGAAAGAGAAAGAATATTTGGATTGGAATTAAATCTCAATAAAGTATCCGTAACAAGAGTCTCAGATATATTTCCTCCGACATCAAAAGCTCTGATATGAGCATAATATCTATTACGGTGTTCAAGAAATAACTCTTTGGTATAACTGTTTATGTCTGGAGCTAGAGTATCCCAACTAAGAAACATAGAGCTCACATCATTCGTATCCAATTTCATAATGGAAATCTCATACCGTTCAAGGCCAGATTCATCATCGTTTAGTTCTTCGAATGCTGTCCATTGAACAGTGAGAGTATCTTTTGAAAAAAGTGTATCTCCTGAAACAAAACTACCTCCTGACACAGCACCAATTGATGGTGG
>JAYNUL010000041.1:0-6069 GCA_038281125.1 Fidelibacterota bacterium
TTAGCGTGGTGCGCAGATAGGGGAACAACGATTGGTGGAAATCCAAAAGCGAGAGAAGCTTCATTCAAATTTGCAGCAGATTTCATGAAAGAACACCTTGTTGATTAAATAACCTTTTACCTGGTTTTATTTAAATTCAATAAAACATGTAAATAATAAAATCTAATTAAATTAATTTTTATAATGGAAAATCCTGCTATCATCCTTTGGATCCCAATAATCCTATTGTCAGTAGCAAGTATAATTAAAATGTTAAACAAGGGTGGCCCAAATGGAAAACCCTGGATCAGAATAGAAAAGGTAGAAGAAAATGAGTAATCATCTAGCACTAAGGTCTGGAAACCCAGCCCTGCAATCCTCGACGTTTAGAAATCACCTCTCTTCAGTCACTGATGGTACAATGACTCTCTCTGGAACTGTTAACAAAACCGCCATATCACTAGTATTAGTTATACTTAGTGCGGCTTATTCCTGGACCAACCCTGCAATGCATGGTTTGGTCGTTCCTGCAGCTTTGATTGGATTTGTTTTGGCAATGGTAACTGTTTTTAAGCCTACACTTGGCCACATTACCGTTCCGGCATATGCACTTGCTCAAGGTGTTTTTCTTGGTGTTATTTCCATGATATTTAATGCTCAGTATCCAGGAATAGTAGTGCAGGCAGTTTTCTTGACTTTTGGAACTCTAGGTGCGCTATTACTTGCCTACATGTCTGGTCTAATAAAAGCAACCGAAAATTTCAAATTAGGCATTGTGGCAGCTACAGGTGGTATTGCGCTACTGTACTTTATCAATTTCATTATGAGTTTTTTTGGATCTGGAATAGGAATTATTTCTAGTAATAATACCATGGGAATTCTTTTTAGTGGTGCAGTGGTTGTCATTGCAGCACTTAATTTAGTTTTAGATTTTGATTTTATCGAAGAAGGTGCCGAAATGGGCGCACCGAAATACATGGAATGGTACGGTGCCTTTGGCTTGTTAGTTACTCTTATCTGGTTGTATCTTGAGATTCTAAGATTGCTAGCCAAGCTCTCGAGCCGTCGTTAAAAATAAAATCAAAAACAATTATGTGGTTCAACCTAACTTTAGACAATGGTTGAACCACTAATTAAGAATGATGCTATTGTCTTTGGCATTCTAATGGGAATCCTCTCATTTGTCATTGTAACATCTAACAGCAATCAGCCGCACTGGAAAAAATTTTATAAATACTTTCCTGCACTTTTATTGTGCTATTTTATTCCATCCGTTTTCAATTCACTCGGAATTATTTCAGGAAAAGATTCAAACCTATACTTTGTTGCATCAAGGTATTTGCTTCCTGCAAGCTTAGTGCTTCTGACAATAAGTGTAGACCTGCCAGCAATAAAAAGATTAGGATCTAAAGCGGTAATTATGTTTTTTACAGGAACGGTTGGAATTGTTCTTGGTGGACCTCTTTCAATCTTGTTAGCATCTATGATTGCACCTGACCTGGTAGGAGGCCAGGGACCTGAAGCTGTTTGGAGAGGCTTTGCTACGGTCGCAGGTAGTTGGATTGGAGGAGGGGCAAATCAGGCAGCAATGAAAGAGATTTTTGATGTTGGAGATTCTCTTTTCTCAGCTATGATTGCCATTGATGTCATTGTCGCAAATATATGGATGGCACTTCTCTTATATGGTACTGGCATGGATGATAAAATTAATAAGTGGTTTGATGCAGATGTTTCTTCCATTGATGACCTCAAACTAAGGATGGAACAGTATAAGGAACAGATAATGAGGATACCAGAAACCAATGATACAATGAGAGTACTTGCTATAGGGTTCGGGATTACGGGTATTGCACATTTAGGCGCAGATACAATAGCACCTGCGATTAAGAATGCGGCACCCGAGCTTGCTCGCTTCAGTCTTACATCAGGTTTCTTTTGGCTAATCGTAATATCAACTACCTTCGCAATATTATTGTCCTTTACTAAGCTTAGAGAAATAGAGGGTGTAGGAGCATCTAGAATAGGTAGTATTTTCATCTATATATTGGTTGCAACGATTGGAATGAAGATGGATATCTTATCTATATTTGATAATCCTTCGCTTTTTATCATCGGGCTTATATGGATGACAATCCATGCCATTTTATTGATAATCGTGGCTAAAATAATTAAAGCACCGTTCTTTTTCTTGGCCGTTGGAAGCAAGGCAAATGTCGGTGGTGCTGCATCCGCACCAATACTTGCTTCAGCTTTTCATCCTTCTCTTGCTCCAGTTGGTGTATTACTTGCAGTAATGGGCTATGCTATTGGCACCTATGGCGCGTGGCTTTGTGGTATTCTTATGCAGGCTGTATCTCCTTAAATGATACTTTGCCTGTAAAGTAATTGAAGATTTAGATTATTAGACAATGATTCGTTCCATATTGATATCTTTCGTTTTCTCTTCAATTTTGTTTGCCGAATTTGAGAGTGACCTTCAACTGAAACTCATACTTGCGGAACCAGGGGATACAATTCACCTTGAATCAGGTATGTTTTACATTCTCGGTACTCTTTCAATGGAAGGAAAAAATAATGTTGTCATAAAAGGAGGTGGAATCAATGGAACTATTTTGGATTTCTCAACACAGGTTGAAGGTGCTCAAGGCTTAAGCATAACAAATTGTAAAAATATTACTCTCGAAGATTTCTCAGTTCAGAATGCTAAAGGTGATGCAATCAAGTGTCAATATGTAAATGGAATAACATTCAGGCGTGTAAAAACTCAATGGCTTGGTGGACCAAAACCGTCTAATGGAGCCTATGGATTATACCCAGTACAGTGTAAAAATGTATTGATTGAACACTGTATAGCAATAGCTGCTTCTGATGCTGGAATTTATGTTGGCCAGTCTGAGGACATCATTGTAAGATATTCTGAGGCGTTTGATAACGTGGCAGGTATTGAGATTGAAAACTCTACTAGAGCAGATGTCTATGGCAACAATGTTCACGGAAATACCGGTGGGATTTTGGTTTTTGATCTTCCTGATCTTCCCGTTAAAGAAGGAAGACTTGCACGAATTTTTGATAACATAATAAAAGATAACAACCTCGAAAATTTTGCTCCTGAAGGAAATATAGTTGGCAAGGTTCCAGCAGGGACAGGGATAATGATTATGGCAACGGAAATGGTTGAGGTATTTCAAAACACGATTATTGATAATAAAACAGCTGGAACAGCAATAGTCAGTTACTTTATAACGGAAGAAAAAACGAAGGATACAGAATATAACCCATACACGTCTTCGATATACATACACGATAACATATATCGCCGTTCAACCATGATTCCAACCTTAGACCATGATATTGGCCTCTTACTTTTATTTCACTTTTTTAGAGATATACCAGATATCATATATGATGGAATGCCCGACCCAAGATTTGTTGGACTAAATGGCCTTGTGCCAGATACAAGGAGGCTATGTTTAAGGAATAATGTGGATGCCAATTATCTAAATCTAGATCTATCAAAAAATTTTGAGTCCTGGTACAGTCCATTTTTATCAGACTTTAATACGGATGATAATGAATGTAACTGTACTCAAGAACCTCTTCCAGAGGTTGTTTTAACCTTAGAACACTAGAATGAAGTATTGGACTCATGTTTGGATTGGAACAATGATGATTTCCAAGACCTTTTCCGCGCATCCAGTTCTTGATCATGCCCTTCCCAATTTATCAGACTATGGATTTTTTGCGAAACCCATAAAGAACCATGTTCCAATAAATGAGGTATTGCCCTATAAAATTGCCTCACCTTTATTTTCAGATTACTCAGAAAAACTGAGATTCATACAGGTACCAGTTAATGAAACCATCACCCATAATGAAGAAAACGAGCTATTTTTCCCAGTTGGAACATTTTTAATTAAAACATTTTATTACCTTAATGATGCAAGAGAATCAAAAGGTGAACGTAGATTAATTGAGACACGCCTTTTAAAGAAAACCTCATCAGAATGGGTTGCCATACCCTATATATGGAAAGAAGACCAGACCGATGCGGTATTAGCTTTGGCAGGTGGGAGGAAAGATGTTTCCTGGATTCACAGTGATGGCAAGCCAATGAATGTGTTATATAGTGTACCAAACATGAATCAGTGTAAAAGTTGCCACGTTAAAGATAATGTCCAACAACCAATCGGACCAAAAATACGCAATCTGAACATAGATTTTGTCTACAACCAGGTAAGTGAAAATCAACTTCACAAATGGGTAAAAGAAGGTATCCTCGATTCCTTTAAAGATTTGAGTTCATTGCCTAGAACTGTTAACTATGAAGATCCTCATGATGGCACCTTAGATCAGCGTGCGAGAGCATGGTTAGATATCAACTGTGCACACTGCCACCAGCGTGGAGGTCCGGCTGAGACTTCAGGGTTATATCTTAATCTTGAGGAAAAAGATTCCTCTAAACTAGGCGTATTTAAACCGCCAGTTGCAGCTGGGCGCGGTTCGGGAAATAGAAAATACAACATTGTACCTGGAAGACCTGAAGATTCAATCCTTGAATACCGAATCGCATCAACTGACCCGGGAGTTATGATGCCTGAATTAAATCGCAAGCTTGTTCACCATGAGGGAGTAAAATTAATTCAGGAGTGGATAAAAGCAATGCCAGAAGGAAAATAGATAATGAGAACAAAGATTAAAATAAGTTTTGTCCTTGTTTTAATATTAGCATACTCATGTTCATCAGATTCCGATGAACTCAAAAATGATGCTATGGGAATGGAGAGTCTTTCTGGGCTAGAGTTTACTCAATCAGAGCGTGATAGTGCATTGGAGTCACTTGCACGCTTAAAAGCACAATACGATTCTTTAAGAACGATTCAAATTTCAAATGACATTCCACTACCACTGTACTTTAATCCACTGATAAATGGGCAGGAAATACCGAAGGGTAGAGAGAAGTATCTGTTCCAGGAATTCCCAACAAAAAGGCCAGACAACATTGAGGACTGTGCTTTTTATACCATAGGCCAGTTAGCTCATTTGATACGCACAAGGCAAATTTCATCTTTAGAACTAACAGAGATGTACCTTTCTAGGTTAGAACGTTTTGGTCCTCAGCTTGAGTGCGTTGTGACGGTAACAAAAGAGCTAGCGATTGAGCAGGCAAAAAGAGCAGACGATGCTATAAGAAATGGCAAGTACTTGGGTCCTCTTCATGGAATTCCTTATGGTGCTAAAGACCTGTTGGCTCTTGAGGGTTATAAAACTACATGGGGCGCAATGACTCACAAAGATCAGTTCATTGAATCTACTGCAACTGTGGTTAAAAAACTTGAAGAGGCAGGTGCTATATTAGTTGCTAAGTTAACCTTGGGTGCGCTGGCGTGGGGAGACAACTGGTACGGAGGTAAAACAAGAAATCCTTGGAATACAGATCTTGGATCTAGTGGCAGTTCTGCTGGGCCAGGATCAGCAACATCCGCAGGGCTGGTAGCTTTTTCTATAGGGTCTGAGACTTGGGGATCGATAGTCTCACCATCCACCGTTAATGGGGTCACTGGTTTAAGGCCAACATTTGGTACCGTGAGTAAGTCTGGTGCAATGGCACTAAGCTGGTCAATGGATAAGATTGGTCCAATGTGCCGATCTGTAGATGATTGCGCTTTGGTTTATAGTATTATCAAGGGAACAGATGTAGAGGATCACTCTGTAGTTGATGTCCCGTTTCAGGTGCCAGTCAAAAAAGAACTAAAATCCCTAAGAATTGGTTTTGTGGCAAGTGCCTTCTACGATTCAACCACATCAGATAACGATAGAATAGTCATCGATCATCTGCGTGAGCTGGGGTTTGCAATGGTTCCTATTGAGCTTCCTAAATTTCCAACAAACGCTCTTTCTTTTTTACTTGATGTTGAGGCTGCTGCTGCATTTGATGAATTGACCAGAAGCAATAGAGATGATCAACTTGTTCGCCAAGTTAAACGTGCTTGGCCTAATGTGTTTCGGTCAGCCAGGTATGTTCCAGCGGTTGAATATGTACAGGCAAATCGAGCAAGAGTCCTTTTAAACCAGAAAATGTCATCCTTATTT
>JAYNUL010000041.1:6169-10936 GCA_038281125.1 Fidelibacterota bacterium
TTGAACATCCAATAGGTGATGATATTAATTGATAATTAGATTTCATCATGTCAGATAAACAAACAACATTAAATGAAATAAAAGAATTGATTGATTCTTTTGCTGATGAAAGAGATTGGCAACAGTTTCATAGTCCTAAAAATTTATCAATGTCCATATCTATTGAGGCTGCTGAGTTGATGGAGATTTTTCAATGGTTGTCCCTTGAGGAAGCAAAAAAAGTAATGGAGTCTGGGGAAAAAAGAGATGATGCAGTAGATGAAATTGCTGAT
Organism: Fidelibacterota bacterium; assembly: GCA_038281125.1. Classification (GTDB taxonomy): domain Bacteria; phylum Fidelibacterota; class Marinisomatia; order Marinisomatales; family UBA1611; genus NZWG01. Next base: position 6,442 of record JAYNUL010000041.1, read on the forward strand.
GTTATCATCTATGCGTTTGCATTTTGCATACGGAACAATATTGATATTTCAGATGCAATAAGGCAGAAAATGAAAAAAAATATCCAAAAATATCCAAAAGACGAATTCCGAGGTCGATTTTAGATTGCATCAGAATAACATGAGCAGGATAATCCCCATTGACGTTTTTAGGGGCTTCATTGAAAATAGTTAATCATTCGTAATATGTTAGTATATTTGAATAGATATGTGACTGTATTCACAATCACTAATTGGTAATTAATTTAGGAGGGATTCAAATGAAAATCCTCTTTATAGTTTTGTTTTCATTTTCAATAATCTGTGCATCAGGAAACAAAAAAAATACAATTGATGCAATTTTCAAACACTATCAGGATAAGTATAAGATATACAGTTTGGATGATTTGAATAGATTACAATCAAACAATCCTTCCATTCTATCCCAGAATAGCAGACACCGTGATCCATCTGATCTTATTGGTAATTGGGAACAGCAGAAAATGAGTATGGGCATGTTTATAACTGTAGACACGGATCAAACTGCTCCTACAATGGGCAGTATGACTGGAATGGATCCAGCGGAAGGCGGAGTTACTATCTCTAATGATGAGTTTACCACTGTATTAAATTATTTAAGTGTAGGAGACTTATTTGGTTTCAGGCAGAGAGATAGAAATGCAAATGCCCTACAGCATGCGCAGGATTATGTTGATAGTGCTGCAGTGTTGCAAGGTCAGAGTGCTTTTGATCTGCAACTAGAATTTGAACTAACTTATTCGGACACGGACCCAAGTGTTGTTATAGGAGGTCTTGGAGGTGATGACCCTGGTAATTGTGATATTAACTGGCCTGAGGATCCATATCATATGGCAGTGTATTCCTTTGTATCTGAATATGTGTTATTAGAGGGTGCGAGTGTAGGTTGTTTTCTTGATAATTCGGATCTTGATTTAACCTACGGCTATGTAGCCGAGGAGATCGAACAAAATTGGTATGGTGGTGGAGGTGACAATAATGACGATAGTACGTATGTAGATGAACTAGTTCTTATGAATTTTGATATCTTTTCACTCTTTGGTATTATGTTTGGTATGGATGTCGGTATTGAACATCCTATGATAATGATGGTTTCAGAGGGTTATGCTATGGCTATGGATCTAAGTGATACTACAGGTAGCTATTATGAAGGGCAATACATGGCCATGGTTGATAGCAATCAGGTTTCAATTGATATGGATCATTTTGAATTTAGCTTTGATAATTTTTTAATGGAAAGCTACTATGGAACCAATTCTATAAATGTTAATGGAGAAATTGGTGCTGTTATGTATGAATTATTAGCAGGAGTTGAAACAGAAATACCTCTTCCATCCATGCTCTTGGACAGTGCTTTTAGTGATGGTAATCAGAATTATCTTAATATATACGATGATGGTTCTGGAATTGCCATTAATGTTGAAGAGGATGGCTACTATGGCACCATGATTGATACTAGCTATTTTACATGGTTTGTATCTAATGACTCTATATACGTAACCAACTACGATAATTATTACCCTGACTCCTCTCAGGTAGATGTAATGGCATATTTTTTTAGTGGTGACACCTTAGTTTTTGGTCAAAGTATAAACCCTTGTGAAGAAGGGGGATACTACTACTATGACACATATGACGAATGTTTTGAATATAGTGATCTTGGAACATTTGCATTTGGAGTTACTGGAATACAAGATTTTCATCAAGATATGATGATATACTATACTGCCTATGATGTAGTATCGACAACTCTTGAAAATACCATACCACTAGAATTCGAAGTGTATCCTGCATATCCAAACCCATTCAATCCAGTTACTACAATTGGCTACTATCTCCCAAATGAAGGATCGGTTAATATCGCCATTTATGATATGATGGGCCGGGAGATTAAGGTGTTGCAGAGCGGTATCCAAACACCTGGGCATAGCAAAGTACAATGGAATGCTACCAACAACAAAGGACAGCCAGTATCTGCAGGCGTTTATCTATATCAAATTAACATAGATGGAAAGATAGACACCAAGAAAATGGTTTTGTTAAAATAGAATTATATGAGCATTTTTAAAAAACCCCGTATTCGCGGGGTTTTTTGTTTGCTGCATGATGGGTAGATTGCTAATCTTATGATTTGACCTAAACAACCATTAATATTTAAGGAATCGTTATGGAATCAAATATCCCGATTACCCATATGTTCACGGATGATAGTGGACACACCAGGTTTCAAAGCAAGTTCATTCCATTGGAACCAAAATCAGGTTTAGGCTCTGTTGGGCACTTCTCCAGCCTATTTGTTAATCAGATCCTTGATGATAACTCAGGGGATATCAAAATGCAGTTTGCTGTTACACCAGTTCCTGATCAGAGTGATGGAGAAGGACCCAAATTGGCCCATACGGCACCAAGGAGGCAGCTTGTCATTACGCTTGATGGATACTTGGAATTCAAAAGTTGTGACGTTGATATCATGGACGAGGACCACCAAACAATCATTAGTAAAGGGCAAATTCTTCTTGCTGATGACCTTGAAGGAGCTGGCCATGTGTGGCGATTTATTAGAGATAAGAATGGTGATCTGAGGCCGTGGATCAGGTGTTACATCCATTTAGGTGAGGAATACGATCATTTCATGTCGAGGCTAATAGGATAATAAGATGAATAAATTAGAATTGACACCGGCTGAGTCATACCTTCTATTGGATATTGAAAACAAAGATGGGAAAACTCTGATGAAGTATAGTCTTATTAATTTACTATACAAAAATGTACTTAGCTCCGAGGTTAGGGAAGAGACTGAGGGGACAGTCTTTAAAAAGGTTGTAAAAAAAACCTACCTATCAAAAGGAACACAATTTGGTAAGCTGAACCTTAAGGCTCATGAAAAGCTATTATATTCTGTTATGGCAGATGAAAAGGATGAGATTGAGCTAGTTGAGTTCATAAAAAAAGTATTTGAGCAATATGATTATAACGGATTTTATGAGTTGATGATTGATGCCCAGGCTCAATCAGGCTTGCTAAACGTAACTGAGGAAAGAAAGTTTTTTAATATTTTCACTAAGAAGAAAAGAGAGTTTACAGATAACGGTATAGAAGCAAATCAAAAAATTGAGAAAATACTTTCTGCTGGTAAAAAGAATCTCCATGATTGGGTGCTAAACGATCCGTCCCGGGCTAAGGCATTTATGGCTGCCTGTGGAGCAAATTTAATATTATTAGATGGACATGACATGGGTATGCTACAGTCCTACGAGAGCAAGTTAAAAGACATCGAAAAGCAGAAACATGAAGACAGTGGTTTTATACTTTGGGGTGATGGTGGTTCCCTCACCAAAGATGAGTTGCATCTTGAGGATGCAGGAAGTCTTGACTCTATTTCCACTGATTTTAACTCCTTTAGTGCTTTTGATTCTTTTGATGGATTGGATTCGGGTTTTGATAGTGCATCCGGTGGAGATAGTGGTGGATGTGGAGGTGGCTGCAGCGGTTGTGGCGGAGGATAAGAATCGATTAATGGAATACACAAGCGATCCTATCTGGTTAAGAATTGATGGACTTATTTTTGATGACAACAGTCATCCACTTACCTTTTCAAAACGTTTGGCCAGAGAAAATAGGTGGGCGCATTGGTTTGCATTAGATGTCATGGAAGAATACAAAAAGTATCTTTATCTAATGGCCGTATCAGATCATCCTGTAACACCGTCTGTTGAAGTAGATCAAGTATGGCATTTACATCTTATATACACCCGCCAATACTGGGATGACTTTGCTAAGCATATGCCGTTTGAACCTCATCATGGTCCTACAAAAGGTGGAAGTCAAGAACGTGAAAAGTTCATTGAATGGTATTCTAAGACTCTTGAGAGTTACAAGAATATTTTTGGCATGAATCCGCCGGTTAATATTTGGCCAGAGCCCAGTGTCCGGTTTCGTGATGACCAATCCTGGCAGTGGGTTGATACATCACAATTTCTCCTATTGCCTCAGTCAACAGGATTTTTTATGCTGTTAATTGGACTATTACTGTTGATTGCACTTGCAAAGTTTGGTGCATAATGCGCGAATTACCTTCAGATATTGATACTGTTATTATCGGAGCAGGGCCGTCTGGCTTGGCCTGTGCAATTCAGTGCCAAAAAAATAAAAAGCCATTCTTATTGATTGAAAAGAATAATAGAGTTGGAGGGAGACTAGGTTCCTTCAAAGAGAATGGTTACATATTTGATCTGGGTTTTCAAGTTTATAATACTGCCTATGAAGTGACTAATTCCTTGCTAGATATGGAGTCGGTCAACTTAAACTATTTTAAGCCTGGAGCTGTGATACATGATGGTACTGATTTTCAAATTATATCAGATCCTCTTAGAGATATTAGACAGGTGTTTGGGACCTTGTTCTCAAATATATCAACGCTTGGTGACAAGATTAGGATTCTAAAACTTAAAAGCTCGCT
>JAYNUL010000042.1:0-10923 GCA_038281125.1 Fidelibacterota bacterium
GGATCGTGTGCTATGAATCACTTTAAAATTAGACATTGTTCTTTATATTAAGGTTATAGCTTGGGTAGGTAGAGGGGTTTGTATACTCTTACCTCTGTCTACCAGCCATATTCCCCTCTACCTAATTTTAGCAAATGAGCTAGCTTACCAATCCAATAACTAAAAGTTTAGATTCCTATTTTCCCTGTATGCTTTTTCATATTCATCCCAGTTGTCACTTTTCCAGATAGATAAATCCGGTCTGAAATGTTTCCTTTCAATTCGTTCGCCATTAACCCATTGAATATCAGTCTGCTCTCCTCCAGGAGTAAATTGTTTATGATAAACAACTCCCGTTATAGTATCAAAAATTCTTGAATAATGTTTTTTTGTGATGTCATCAGTGCTAATATAATACTCATATCTACCTGCCTCGTATTTATCATCCCCTGCTCCCATTAATAAAATAGCAGTAGAAGACAATAAAAACCCGGTTATTAGTCCTTGTATGTATGTTCTCATTTTAGATCCCTTTATATGATTTTATTTGCTCTTAAGGTTTTTATCTTTGTTTTTATAGTTTGAAAACCATTTGAAATTTGGCATGGTAATAAAACCTTTCCTTGCAAGAAAAGTAATTAATGCAATAATCAAGAGCTTCATTAAATAAATTAATCAAAGTTTGACTAACATGTTATGCTTCATCTTAATTTTGAAAGAGATATGAAATTGCTATGCCTATAATGTGTTGGTTTTATTAATGCTGAGGCGTTTGTAGATTATATTATATAATACACATACTTAATGAAAAAATATCTAGCCCTCTTTTTGTTTATTTGCTCAATTGCCTTTGGCAGTGATTCAACAAATACCTATAAAAAGTTTAATAGCGATACGTCTCGAACATTAGAAACCTATAATAATGGAAACATCAGTAGTATTTCCTACCATAAAGATACTGAAAATGGCTTAGAACTAATCAAACAAGAGGTATTTCATTTTACTGGTGGGAAATCAATGACTGGAACTTTTGAAAATGGTCTGAGAGAAGGGGTATGGACCTTTTACTATGAAAATGGAATAAAAAGGCTTGAAGGAACCTATCGTAGTGGTCAAAAAGATAGTTTATGGACATATTGGTATGATAATGGTGTCATTGCAACAAAGTATTTCTATGATAATAAAACACTTGATGGTAAGGTAATGGAATGGCACATTGATAAAGAATGTTGGGATAGAGAAGGAAATGAGTGTGAATGTGGTGAAAGCTGGTGGAGCGAGTGTGAAGTATATTAAAATGCATAAATTACATCACCAGTATGTTTAGCTTATAAGACCCTGACGACCAGGGTCTTTTTTCATGTTAAAATAGATATAAAGGATTACTATGGATGAAGAAAAAAAGTCAGTTTTAATTCATTATTTAACAGAGTTTATCCTTTTTACAATTGGGCTAGGGATTCTATTCCTTATTCTTTTCATAAGGGATTTTCAATTTTCATGGGGCCTTGCCTCTTTATGGGTATTCCTGTACAATGGAATACTATTCACTTATTGGCTGTGGATTAATAAGTCAAAAATATGGGAAAAGGTTATAATGGGCTTATATTTTATACTTGTTGAAATTATAATAGCTAATTCATTTGTATCTTTTTAAAAAATGAAAGCATTATATTATAACTACTTCAAAAAAAAGGACAATGGTAATCCCGTAATAAAGGTACTTGAGAGCGTTCCTATTTTTGAAAATCTTACAGAAAAAGAGTTGTCCGAAGTTGCGCGATTAACCCATGAGCGAACATACAAAAAGGATGAGCATGTATTTAAAAAACTTTCTCCTGCAGAAGGAATGTATGTTATACTTGATGGAGAAGTATCAATAATTGATCCTGACTCAGAAACCATCTTTGCGACTTTAGAATCAGGAGATTTCTTTGGTGAATTAGCATTGCTTGACGAAGAACCTCGGTCTGCTTCTTCAATAGCTAAAATCCCTTCTCGACTAATCGGATTTTTTAGAACAGACCTTTTGACTTTAATGAAAAGATCACCAGAATTGGGAAATAAAATTTTAATAAACCTATCTAGAGTCCTTGGAGAAAGGTTGAGAAGAACTAATCAAGAATTAGCAAAACCAAACCATTAATGGACCCCATTCAAAAGATTTACAGGTTATTATTATTTATAATAATTGGACTTCTTGCGCTAGAAATTCTTCCTTTCCTTTCTTCAATAATTGGTATGTTGATCTTTTCTTTTTTATTTACCACAATTTTTTTGCAAGGGGTTGATAGTATAGAAAGATATACTCGCTCTAGATCACTTGGTGTTTTTTTAATCTTATCAACAACCATACTGGTTGGAGTTATCTTCATTGGAAGCTTTATATCAAACCTCGGTTCCCAAATAAAACTATTTACAAAAAAGATTCAGCGAGATGATTTTGAAAAAGGGATTGAAAACCTTTCTTCAAGTATAAGAGAAGTATTACCAGATTTTATAGCCAACCTAATTCCTGAGACTGAAAAAATAATTCTTATGGCAAAAAACCTACTGATTGGTGTTTTTCAAAGCGTTTTATCTCTTCTTGGATCAGCTGGGAATCTATTTTTCATTGCATTCATGGTACTGATTTTTACAATTATACTATTAATTGAATATCATGATTTCAAACGCTCTTTAGTTCGATTTATGCCAAACAAGTATCTTGAGGTTGGACTTCGAATGATTTATAACATTGAATTGCAGATATCGAAATATCTCCGAGGTCAGATCCTAGCAGCAAGCAGTGTAGCAATATTATCAATCCTTGGGCTTTTTACATTAAATCAGTTTGGTGCGAACATTACTTTAGCTGTTTTCATTGGTATCATAGCGGGACTCGCAAACCTCATTCCAATGGTCGGTCCATTCATAGGTATGGTCCCAGCAATTTTAATAGCTTTAATGAATAACATAGGAAACGAGATTGCCTTAAACCATCAAATATTTGGTGCAATACCATCACCCTTTTATGTTTTAGATATTATTTTAATGTTTATTATTGTTCAACAGATAGATAACAATTTTATTACCCCACTTGTTGTTGGTGAAAGTGTTGGTCTTCATCCAATGGCAGTAATGCTAGTTCTATTGATTGGGGGAACGTTAATTGGACCACTTGGAATGTTATTTGCCATTCCAGTAGCTGGAGTTTTAAAGGTTGTAATTGCTGAGATCATCTTCATTACAAAGAACTCTCATTTATTGTAGTTTATTTTTTCAATTTTCTGATAAACTTAATAAAAACGCATATTCTAAAGCATATTCTCTATACCTTCTAAATCTACCAGATTTTCCATAGTGACCTGCGTCCATATTCATGTGTAAATAAAGTTCATTGTCTCCTGCCCAGTGATCTCTAAGCTTCGCTACCCATTTTAATGGTTCCCAGTATTGAACACTCGAATCAAAAAAGCCAGCTGTTACAAGTAAGTTAGGATATTCTTTATTACTAACCTGATCATATGGAGAATATGATAACATATATTCATAGTACTCTTTTTCTCTTGGATCACCCCATTCAACCCACTCATACGTTGTGAGCGGTATCGTTGGATCCAGTCCAGTTGTCACCACGTCCACGAATGGAACAGATGCAATTGCTCCTTTCCACATATCAGGTTCCATATTTATGACAGCACCAATTAATAATCCTCCAGCACTTCCTCCATAACAAAACAGATGTTCTTTATCCGTGTAGTTTTGATTTATTAAAAATTTACCCGCATCAATAAAGTCAAAGAATGTGTTCTTCTTTTTTAGCAGCTTCCCATCATCATATGATTGACGACCAAAAATTTGACTCCCTCTTACATTTGCAATAGCAAAAATAAATCCTCTATCTAACAAACTTAATCTGGTAGAACTAAAATATGGGTCCTCTGTGCTTCCATAGGCACCGTACCCATAAAGAATCAAGTTTTGAGGCGCATCAAAACTCCTGAGTGATTTTTTATACACTAACGAAATAGGAATCCTCTTCCCATCTCTAGATTGTGCAAATATTCTTTCAGAATGATACTCTTGATCTGAGTATCCACCAATCACCTCCTGCCTTTTTAATAACAGCTTTTCTTTTTTATCCATATCATAATCATATGTGGAATAAGGAATTGTCATAGATGTATATACATATCTCAAAATATTCGTATCAAATTCCCTATTCCTTGAAACCCAAGAAGAAAACGATTCTTCATCAAAATTAATATAATAATCATCTTCAAAGTTTCTCTTAATAACTCTCAGAACACTTAGCCCGTCAATTCTTTCATTTAAAACCAAATGCTTTGAAAAGATTTCCATTTCTAGAATTTGTTCTTCATTTCTATGAGCTATTATCTCTTTCCAATTTGACTGGTTTGTTTCTAAGGAAGATGTTTCCATTAAGCGATTATTGGGGGCATCTAAATTTGTAAGGATATAAAATTTATTTTCATAGTGTGCGATTGAGTATTTATGATTCTTTTGTCTTTTTGTAAAGTTTTTAAAATCGCCTTTCAAGTCATCCGAACTTAGTATTTGATAATCGCTCGATGAATGACCTTCGCTGTATATAATAATAAATTCGCCAGATTTTGACCTGTAAACACCCGACCAATAATCACCGTCTTTTTCGTGGTACACTAGTTTGTCCTGTTTATTATCTGAACCTAAAACATGCCTATATACCTTTTCAGGGTTCAATGTAGTATCATTCTGAGATGTATAATAAATAGTTTTATTATCATTCGCCCATGCAATGTTTGACTCAACATTATATATTGCATAATTCAAAGTTTTTTGTGTAACCAGATTTTTAAAGTAAAGAGAGTACATGGTTCTGCCAACAGTATCTATAGTGTATGCTAACCATTCATTATTAGGACTTATGACCCTTCTACCTAAAGAAAAGTAGTCATGACCTCTAGAAAGTTCGTTTGCATCGAGAATGATCTCTTCATTGGAATCTAGGGAGCCTCTTTTTCTGCAATATATGGCATATTCCTTGCCTTTTTCATATCTAGAATAATAATAGTATCCATTCATTAAGTATGGTACAGTTCGGTCATCTTTTTTGATCCTACTGACCATTTCATTGAAAAGCATATTTTGAAGATCTTTAGTATCAGAAAGCTTCTCTCTTGTATATTCATTTTCTTGATTTATGTAGTCAATGACTTCTTTTGTCGGCTCATCGTAGGGTGTTGTTGTCTTCTGATTATCTGTAAGTCGCATCCAATAATAGTCATCTTGTCGTTCATGCCCATGATTAACCATTTTATAAGGTTTTTTCATTACTTCTGGTGGATGAATTTCTTGGCTGCAAGATTTCATAATTATAACTCCAATTAAAATATATTTTTTCATCAAACAAATTATACTTAATGTATTTTAAACGAAAACTTTATATATGCCTTACATTATAAATTTTTTATAAATCTAGTTATTAATAGATTTAAAAAGGTTGAGTTATGTCTTGCTTTAAATAATTTATAAGACTTAAACTATTACAAGCCATATCTTGGCTTACAAATGCGGAGTTCTACTTGAATCATACATTCATCAAATGTTTTTGGTGTGGTGTATCTGTTTTCAAAACATATGGTAATTAGTTGAAACAGATACTACTACTGTTATATATCAGCATATCCATTTCTGGCTGCGGTAGCATTTTAAATCAGAATATGCAGGCGTCAAATCAAAGAATTAATGTATCTAAAGTAAAAAAGATTATTATAAAAAAATTGAGTTTTCTACCATATATAGATTATGTACCCGATGTCATGCCTAAGGAACCTGGACTAATTTTGTTGGATGAGTTGCAAAGATATGAAAATATAGTTGATGACCATGTGATGTTTGAACTTGCTGAAGACAAAAAATTCTATCCTGATAGCAAAAAAAGGCTAAAACTGACCAGATTTATTAAGAAAAAGAAAATTAATGATACCATTGAAGAGAAAGTTTTAGATATAGAAAAGATAAGAAAACTTACTTCCAGGTATGAAAACTGGTCCTTAGGGTGGGATGATAAAGCAACTTTAGTTGGCAAAGAGTTATCAATCGATGAAATTGACCTTATTAAAAGCGAAATAAAAAGAATATCTAGAAAACTGTGATTTCAGCTAGAATCCCATGAATGATCTTAATTTTATTTTGACTTGTATGGGTTTTCAATTTTAAGATATTACAGTGGAAATTTTCTTTAACTAAACTAAAAGGGAGGTGATCAGTTGTCTAATTCAAGTACTTTGCTGACCTCCAATATATCAGCAAAATAAAATCCACGATGCTGCCATTGTGAGGTCAGCTTCAAAAAATAAAAACGCGCCTCTAAATGGCGCGTTTTTATTTACAACTATCTAATTATTATGCGTTACTGCTAATACAACTAATCCAAGTGAAAACAAAAGGCCAAGAAATCCTGGAACTTTAAGTCCTCTTTCGAAGCAAGGTCTTGACGCAATCGCTGGTAATAAACAAAACAGAATTCCTGGTGAATGCTTGAAGTAAAAGTCTACTTCTTTGTCAATCTTAAAATCAGATTGAAATAGTTGAAAAATAAATAGGATCAAAAAAGTTGTGAATAGCCAGCCAACGAAGTTCAAAATAGGAACTCCATAATATGCCCCCGACTTATTCCAACTCCATCGTTTTTCATCTACTGCTATTGGATCAAGAACAAGATCAAGTAATACCATTATAATACTTGGTAAAAGCAGCAGTGTAATGTTTTGATTTGATAAAAAGTAGAAAGAACCTCCTAAAACGAGTTCACAATAGTTCAAAGTCATATATATTAGACCTGACCAGGATAGAGGAATTATCAATGGTATTCCAAAAATAGAGGGCCCTGGTGATAGCTTTAAATTGAATTCATATTTACCTCCAAAGATTAACCCCGTTTTTGTCCCAATAATTTCCATAAGAGTACCAATAAAGAATGAAATAATTACAAAGGTGATAATATTTAACCAACCCCAAATCATTGCGCCATGAACAAGAAAGTATAAATAGCCAATATTTATTTGGATAAACCTTAGCCTCTCTGCTTTAATAAAATTAGTATTTGTTTCAAGATCGTCCTTTCCAACAAACCATGAAACCTTTCCGAGTCTTATAGTTCGATAAAACAGTGGTACCGTTATTACTAGACTAACAAATATATAAAATAGAATTTTTTCCAAATGCCTAGAGCTTTATTCTTTTCTCGTAAAAACTATCATAATGCTTCTTACATTTTTCATAGACATCAGCGAGTTTTTGGTCAAGATTAACTTCTTTTTTAGCGTATGGTTTAAACCCAGTTGATTCATACACTCCTTCATACCAATATGCCCCCCATATCCCATCAGAGTCCCTAGCTCCTGAAGGCCAGCTAAGCATTGACTTAAAGAAAACAATATCTAAAACGTTACACAATTTTTTCATCATTGATTCAGGGTTTTTTAAAATATCATCTGCATCAATGATTGGAGGAGTTATACCCCTTTCTTTTTCAAGAAATTCTATGATCTCAGCCTGTTGTATGTAACCTAGATGACGTTCATCTTCAACGGGGATTTTTTTTTCATAGCTGGCAATTACATATTTGGGATCCCTTATTAGTATGCAATTTTGGACATCTTTTATCCAACTTATATCAAAACCTTGCAAATTATGTTGTGCCATATGTTTTTGGTAACACAGGTTTTTTTTATGAAAACTTGTATTTGTGCATTTTTCTACAACTTCATTCCAATTTGTACTTTGAAAATCTAATATTTCATCCCTACCTGGATGATTGAGCTCTGTAACCGATAAGTAATGAGCATAAAATGGCTCATCAAAAACTATTGTGTCTTCTCGATTTTCAAATGACCTCATCATAGCTGTTGAAAGGTTTCTAGGCCCAGACCACATAGCAATAATATTTTTATTCATTTTTTATTGGACATGGTTTCTATATCTATCTCATACCATGTTTGTAATTGCTCTGTGAGTAGACCCCTAGTCCCATTCCCTATCGTATTGCCATCTACAGATCTAACCGGTATGATCCCAGCAAATGTTCCAGTTACAAATACTTCATCTGCTTCATGAACCTCATTGACAGAAAATTGTTTTTCTTTGATGGGAATTTGTTTCCTTTTACAAATATCAATAACACTATGTCTTGTGACACCATTTAAGCAATGTTGGCCATTTGAAGTCCATACCTCATTGCTTTTAATCATAAAGAAGTTTGTTGAGTTGCATGTGGAAACATATCCATCAGGGTCAAGCATAAGTCCCTCATCAACGCCCATTTTATCTGCTTCTATACAAGCAGCAATACAGTTATGCTTACTCAAAGAATTGACTCTAGGATCTTGGGTTAAGTTATTCCTAATTGTACTAACCGTACCTAAAGTAATACCTTCAAACTTTAATTCTGGGCTAGGTTTTTTATATTCGGGAATAATTACAATAGTTGGGTGACCAATGGTTACCTTTGGGTGCTGGTAAGGTGTGGATTTAATTCCTCGAGATACTATTAAACGAATATGGACATCAGAAATCATTTCATTTTTCTTTAATGTTTTTTCCAGGGCCGATTTCATTTCACTTTTTGAAATACCAATGTCCATTTGAATTGTTTCTGCACCCTCGTATAATCTTTCTAAGTGCTTTTCTAAATGAATCAAGTGATTATTATAAAGCCTAATGCCTTCCCAAACTCCATCTCCTAAAAGATATCCACTATCCATAACAGACACCTTTGCATCGGCACGTGGAAAAAATTGACCATTTATATATATTTGAATATTGTCATTTCTTGAATCAATTTCATAATCATGAGTTGATGCCATTTTTAATCCTTATTTAGTTGTCTTTGCCTTTCAAATAATATAGCGGAAACCGCAGCGCTCACGTTTAGAGAATTAATCTTTCCTTTCATGGGTATAGTAGCTTTGAAATCACATTTTTTCATTGTTTTTTGTCTCAAGCCTTTCCCCTCACTACCAACTACGATTACTGTTTTACCAACATAATCGATTTTATACCATGGTTTTGCATTAATACTATTTTCTAATCCAATAATCCAAAAATCATTCTTTTTTAACTCCTCAAAGCCTTGACTTAGATTTGTCAATTGATATAAAGGCATATTTACAAAAGCACCTTGGCTTACTTGCAATACCGTTTGAGTTATTGGAACGGAATGATGTTGTGGAAAAAGAATCCCATTGATTCCAGCGCAGTCAGCAGTTCTAATTATCTGCCCAAAATTTTGAGGATCCTCAATTTGATCCAAAGCTAATAAACATACATTCGATTTGTTTTTAAAGTCTGGGAGTCTATTTTCAATTAATCTCCCAGAAAATTCTACGATTATACCTTGTGTTCTACTTTCACTGTGTTTTTTAAAAAAATGATCTTTGCTTAATTGAAACACAAGGTGATTATGAATAAGATCTTTTAATCTAGGATTCCTATCTGCCCTACCATCTATTAAAATATCTATGCTTATAATATTGAAACGATTTGATCCTAGTATGGCAAGAGCATTATTAATTCCTTTACAAGTAAATTTTTTATCTTTTGAATTTTTCATTTAGTTTAAAAAATTAATATTAAAATACATATTTTAAATGACAACTATAAAAGAAATACAAAAGATATTTACCCGTAATATTGTAAAATTTATTCAGTTAGAGTTGAACTGGTTGCTAAACATTAAATTGGGAAGTACATTTGCAGCCGTTTCTTGACGACAGAATTAGATCTTGGGCCCATAGCTCAACGGTTAGAGCAGCAGACTCATAATCTGTTGGTTCGGGGTTCGAATCCCTGTGGGCCCACTATTATTTTCCCTCAATACTTAATAGAATCAGATCTTCTATGAGTAGTTTTGGAGTATGACTTTTTATAGAAATACTTACTAAGTTCTGATAACCCATGGAGCAAATTAGAAATGAAGATTGTTTTTGTTATTATCCTATTTAGTAACCTTCTTTTTTCTTCAGGAGGAGTCATCGTATTCAATGATGGAACCACTCTTGAAGGGGACATTACAAATGTAAATAAAAGTTCAATTTTTATCACCCCTATTGGCCTGACGTTCTCTGAAGAAATTCGTATGGAAAATGTTGATTCTTTAAAATTATATGATGGAAAATTACTTGTCGCGAATAACAAGGCATTAATATTATATGCCGATGGGAAGTTTTTCGAACCTGGTTTAAGCCAAGATAACATCTACGATGAAGATGAAGACTATGAAGTAGAATATGTCTTAGTACCAAATTGGAGTTTGAACTTATATACTGGATATCCTATTATAAGATCAGAATCTCTTTCAGATAGATTTTATGATGATATAAACCCAGTAGTGGGGTTTTCTATTGGGTCTCCATATGGTTTTTTCTTTGAAAATTTCTACGTAAATGGAATTGTTGAACTAGCCTATTATAACTTTTCAAAAAGAGTTGGAGAAGCCAATATCCAGTTTGATGGTTTTGCTTATCAAGTTGGAATATCTCCTGGACTTTTCATTGGCGAAGCAAGTATAAATCTTACTGCATGTACTGGTGTTTATCATGCTGGAACTGGCTTTATTGGCGGCGGAAGTTTAGATATACCGTTAGGAAGTATCTTTGAAGATAACGAATTCTTTGAAGCGGTTGAATTTCGTATTACCAGTAGAGCAAACATTGTTCAAAAGGAAGAAGGTGGTAGCACTTATTGGTTGGATGGTGGTATTTCAATCGGATATGAGTTTTAATTAAGTTTTTTTAATTGAAATGGTGATGTGAAAAAAATACTATTTTATTTTCTTTGTCTTTTGCATGGGCAGAACACATACCAAGGACAAGTTGCATTTGAATATAACGGAACAGAGAGTGGAGTTTTTTCATCTACCCTTCAAGATTCAACAATATCAGGATTCAGTCTTAATCA
>JAYNUL010000043.1:0-1795 GCA_038281125.1 Fidelibacterota bacterium
ATGGAGATGAAATCTCCAACCAAACATTTTCTTTTTCAATATTAGACGCTAGTGATAAACAGAGTTCTGATAATAAATCAGAGGAAGAAAACGAAGATTGGTTGAACGAAGAAATTGATGATAGTCTTCAACAAGAGATGGTAGAATCAGAAGAAGATACCATTACTGAAAAACCAAATCAAACAGAAGAAGTTGATTTACTTGATGAAAAACCAATGTCTGATAAAGACAGAATAGGACAAGCAGCTATGGGTAAAATGGCGCTAGAAAAAAAGGTCAAGCCAGTCATAAATCTTGTTGAACCAGCTAAAACTAGCGTTGAGATAAAGCAACCAAATAAGCGGGCAAGCATTGCAGAGAGAACAGATAGATTTACTATTCAAATTACCTCTAAAAAAATGTTAAAAGATGCCCAATTATTTTCTCAAAATCTGATTGAAAAAGGGTACGATTCATATATTCAAAAAGTAGTTTTTAATTCACAAGAAATATGGTACAGAGTTCGTGTTGGGAGCTATGATAATTATAACTCCGCAAAAACTGCCGCTGACGCCTTATCCAGTACGCTTGGAATGCCTACGTGGGTTGATTTTGTGAGAAAAGAGCAATAATAATACGGAGACAATATCCATGGGGTTAACTAAACTATATTATGATTATCGTGATCTATTTCGTTCACCAAGGCTTGCGCTGAGTGGTAAGAAAATATGGATATTCATTGTAGGTAATCTTATTGGTTTCATTTCCTATTGGATACTCAGCTATGCATCATTAATTATCTCTGGTATGTCACTTCAAGACTCCATAGATAAATATGGGCTGTATCCATGTCTATTTGGACATGAGGCTCCTACTGCTGCATGGATTGTCTATTTTGTTGGCATTTCTGTTTGGGCTATTTTTATTTTATTTGCGTCTACCGCTGTAAGTCGCGTGACGATTAAACAGTTAAAGGGTAATGATTTCTTTTCATCTGGAGATGCCTGGCAATATGTTCATAAACATTGGCATGCAATTGTTTTTACACCCATTGCAATCTCAATTATCATTTTATTTTTCATTCTATTTGCAAGCATTTTTGCACTTTTGGGGACTGTCCCTTTCATAGGAGAGTTTGTATTTGCACTACCCTACCTTATTTACTTTTTTGGATCTATTTTTACTATATATACTTTATTTGTTTTAGGTGTATCATTATTGTATACGCCATCAATAGTCGGAGTATATGAGGAAGATACGATGGGAAGTGTTTTTAATTCTTATTCAATAACTATAGGGCATGCTTGGAGAATAATATTATACCATCTATTGCTGGTAGCTTTACTAATATTAGGTTTAGAAATTTTTTCATGGTTTTGGATGAATGCAGTTAACTTTATAAACTATGTTTTTGGTTGTGAATGGTTTATGGGTAGTAAACTAACTAACATTTCTTCCTACGCCTCTTCATTAGTATATCCAGGATGGTTTCAAGAGTTTATTACTGGTCTCAGAAATGAAATTACTAGTTTATTTGGTTTTTATTATCTTTTACCACATTTATTCCCGAATTCTTACACGGTCTCTGCCAGTGATTTATCGAACATTGAAATGATATCTGGAATAATACTTGCTGTTTCCTATTTTATTATTGGACTTTCAATTTTGTCATATGGACTTTCTATATTATCTGTTGGAGAGACTTTGATGTTTATAATCTTCAAGAAAAAGTCTGATGACGATGATTTATTGCTCAGAAAAGACGAGGACGAATTAGAAGATGAAGACGAAGATGAATATCTCTTTACTGATGATG